>JAYRWZ010000114.1:0-11408 GCA_041917875.1 Chloroflexota bacterium
ACTTTTGTAAGGACATATCTTGGAACAGGTTCGGGCAAGATAATGACGCGCAAGATTATTGATGCGGCGATGTCCTCCGTTGCACGCATGGTTATAATTCCCATGCAGGATATTTTGGAACAAGGTTCTAAATTTCGTATGAATGTGCCGGGTAAACAACAAGGTAATTGGAAATATAGGATACGTAACGGTGACTTGAAAAAAAACCAAGCGGCAAAGTTGCGCCGTACTATTGAAAAGTATGCTCGTTAATATTGCGCAGATTATCGTACTTTGAAGGTTGTCATGGTTATAATGGCAAGTAACACGGCAATAATATAAAAACGTACCACTATTTTTGATTCATGAATGCCTGATTTTTCAAAATGATGATGGATAGGCGACATCTTAAATAATCGTTTTCCTTCGCCGTACTTTTTCTTTGTCCATTTGAAATAGGACACTTGAATGATAACCGATAATGTTTCCGCAAAGAAAATACCACCGATGATGGGCAGTAAAAATTCCTTTTTTAACAGCACGCACATAGCACCCAATGCACCTCCGAGAGCCAAAGAACCGGTGTCACCCATAAATACTTGTGCCGGATAGGAATTAAACCATAAAAATCCAAGAGCAGATCCCACAAGTGCGGCGCAAAAGACCACTAATTCACCCGAACCATGAAGATAGACAATGTTGAGATATTGGGAAAAAATGGAATTACCGGTAAAATAAGCAATTACCGCTAATGTAAGAAAAGCAATGCCGGTTGTACCGATTGCCAAACCGTCAAGACCATCAGTGAGATTAACGGCATTGGAGGTTGCCGTCATGATAAAAATAATAATGGGTATATAGAGAATTCCGAAATCAAAATATACGTTTTTTGCAAAAGGTACTGTGGTGAGCGTATGGATTTTTTCAAAACTTGTCGAAAATAATTCAGGAAAAAAATAGATAGTGCTGCTTAGAATCAGACCGACAAATATTTGTCCGACGATTTTATAGCGACCAATCAGGCCTTTGGGTAATTTCTTTATCACTTTCAGATAATCGTCCAAAAATCCTACGGCACCAAGTGCTGCCGTAGCAAAAACAATGAGCCACACATAAATATTACCTATGTCTGCCCACAGAAGGGTGGGAAGTAATAAAGCTGTCAGAACAATAAGTCCGCCCATTGTGGGAGTGCCTTTTTTAGAAGCGTGATTGCCCGTATTTTGCAATTCGGCTTTTGCTTGTTCGCCGATTTGTTTTTTTTGCAGCATCCGGATAATTCTAGGTCCAATAAAGAAGCTGATGAAAAGAGCAGTGATGGCTGCTGCTGCCGAGCGGAAAGTAAGGTATTGGAAGATACCAAATCCGGGAGGATTAAAAAGCGAGTTAATGTAATGAGCAAGATAATAAATCATTGTCGAAGAAGTATGTTTTCAGAAAGTAAGCATCATTTGTTATGTTTGTACCGTATTATAAGTGCAAAAATATGGAGAGTATTGTGATTCTATTCTTTTGCTGTTATCATTACGCTTGTTTGTGGTGTAGCAGTCAGATTTGTAACAACAGTGAAGTGGTTTCGATGGCATCTGTATTTCAAATCATTATTCATCAAGAACATCAATCATGAAAATTCTTCAATCGCTGTAATCATGGTATAAAACAAAAACAGCCGATACAAAAAAAGCATCAGCTGTTAAAAACATTGCGTACCGTCAGTCTATGTCAATACGTTGAACTGTCTAAGCCGCGATAAGCACTCGGCAAAGTTATCTCTTGAATATCGTCATTGGTAAGCCTTTTTACCGCAATGAGACGCGAGTTGTAGTATTCGTTTTCTAAAGAGGAAATTGTTACACCGAATCGGCTGCTGGCATGGGCGAAGAGATTGTCACCAAGGTATATACCAACATGAGAAACATAGGCATGACTCATAGTATGGAAAAAGACCAAATCACCGAATTTCATATTTGGACGACGAACATTTTTGCCAAGTTGATGTTGAACAGCCGCTGTTCGGGGTAAAGTAAATTCCCCGGCTGATTGCATCACAGACAATACGAATGCGGAGCAATCAATGCCGCTGCGAGTCATACCGCCAAAATAGTACGGAGTGCCGATCCAGTTCATGATAGCAGCCATAATGCGTTTTTTCTCTACACCATACGATGTGTGCGGGTTGGCTGTCGAAGTTGTATCGTCGTCAATATAGGCAAGATAAAGGTCACGAAAGGATTCCGGATCACCATTGCGCATATCCTCTTCTGTGATAATGATAGGATTGCCCGCTTCATCGTAATATGTAAGCCCATCGGGTGTTTCTTCCGATTCCATATATTCCTCTGCGTCCAATTCACCGTCGGAAGCAATATACTTAGCGCGTATTGCTTGCATTTCTTCCACGGATTGCGTGGTTGAAAGCCCCGAAAGGAAAGACAAATCCTGTGAAGAGCGAATAAGCTCCATTGCTTGTATTTTTCCTTGGGTCGTATTGCAAACGGAGCGTCTGCGCCCTCTCTTGCGTTTTTTATTCTTCCACGATGCCTTTTTGTAGGTTGAACGTTTCGAATATGTTTTGGTTTTGGCTTTCGATTTTTTTGACTTCGCCGATGCATCCATTGAACCGGCAAAAAACAGCGTTATTGTACAAACACACAATAAAGCTATGAATGGTAAAGTGGTAAATTTTCTTAACAACATGCAATCTCACTTTCGTATTGTTATACATAACCCCGGATTATGTCCGGCGGCATTTCGTCAAGCGTGAGTAACAGACGAATGTTTATGTAACCTTGAATATGCACGAAAACAATTATGTTTTTTTTACATACTCGAGCGGCAACCGTAATGGATTTGTTGCCTTCAGACCATGAACATTTGGTTGCACTAACCAAGTGTTTGTGTTGTAATAGAGAAAAATCCATGGGGATTCTTCAAGTATTACACGCTCCATTTCATTATAAAGAGCGTATCGTTGGCTTTGAGATATGGTCGGATTCAGAGCCGCTTCATACAAAGAATCTGCTATCCTTACAGCAATTCGGGTGGTATTAGGACCAGCCGGTGCTGCATTTTTGGAATAAAACAGACCCAAAAAATTTTCGGGATCGCTGTAATCTGCAATCCAGCTTGTTCTCCAAAGTGCTAACTCACCACCGCGAACCATCGAAAGATGACGAGGGAAATCAACCTGAAGAAGCTTTGCCTTAATGCCTATTTGCTTCCATTGCTCAATAATGGCTTCTGCTACTGATGCTGTTGTTTCATTGGCACCAATTTGTAAAGTACATTCCGGTAAACCCTTGCCCTCCGGATACCCTGCTTCAGCCAATAACTGTTTTGCTTTGTTAATGTTATAGGAATAACCGACAGTTTGGGAATTATATCCCGGAAAACCGGGAGGAATAACTCCTTGATGAGCGGGTATTGCCTTGTTCTTTAAGACATATTCCACAATGGTTTGCCTGTCTATGGCATAATTCATGGCTTGTCTTATTCGTTTATCTCCACAGAATGGAACGGATTGCGTAACAGGTAATGTATTATCTGTCATGATGCCGTAATATTCGATGGATTGTGCACTTGCTGTCATCAATTGAAATTTTGCATATTCGGAAGTAAGGTTTCCTTGCGGAGTGAACACCTTCTCATGCACCGAAAGATCAATCGAACTGATGAAATCTAACTTACCTTGAGAAAATTCAAAGAACTCTGATTTGTTATTTCTCGCAAAACCAACCGTAATTTTATCCAAGTACGGTAATGCTATGCCTTTTGCATCTTTTTTGAAATAATGTTGATTCTTTTCTAATGATAGAGTAATATCTTCTTTCCATTCGCGAAATACGAAGGGCCCCGTTCCAACGGGGTTGCGCCCAAAGCGTTCACCATAATACTCAACCGCCTCATGAGGAATAACCCAACAAAAGGGTGTTGTCAGTATAGACAGAAATGGCGCAAACGGTTTTATCAACCGAATCTCAAAAATTGAATCATTGACAGCTCGTAATCCCTCTATTGAGATCGGCTTTTTACTGCTTTGGCTTTGCTCGAAGTACTCTGCAGCTCCAATGACTTTATCCCGAAACACCCAGAACCCTGTTGATTTTGTACGCGCATCACAAAGACGCTTAAACGAATACTCAATGTCACTTGCTGTAAGTTTCCGTCCCTTTTTTGTTTGAAAGCACTCATTGTCATGGAAACGAATATCGGAACGAAGATGAAAAGTCAGCAATGTACCCGATGAATCATAGTGCCATGATTGAGCAATACTTGGTCTGACATTCAGTTGGGAATCAAGCTCAATAAGCCCATTGAATATTTGAGATCCAATCCAAATCGCCGAACGATAACTGGCAAGCGCGGGGTCTAAAGATTGCACTCCGGTTGATTCATTGTAAACAAACTCTGTAACATTTGTATCTGTTTTGGTGTCGCTACAAGAAAGTAGTGTTACAATCACTAAACAATGTATTATCAAAGAACAAATTTTTCTCACTTATGAAAGCCCTTATTTTCGATATTGACGAAAAACAGGACTGCAATTTGGGAAAAAAAATTGACTATACCAATTAAATTTGATTCATAGAAGGATTCGGGTATCGAAGAACAGTACTTACAAAGATAGTTCATGTCGTAGAGATTACTCCTGAAAAAGGAATGGTACTATGAAAAAAATAGATCTTATTTAGTGTGCTAACCCTTTATGAATAAGAAAATTAGCGTATTGATAATCAGATGGTGTGGTTATCTTGATATTGGTTTCTTCGCCTTGAATGTAGTACACGGGATAGCCGGAATACTCGACTAATGAAGAATCATCGGTAAACAGTTCTTTGGAAGATAAAGCAGTGCGATATGATGAAATGAGCACAGAGCTATGAAACACTTGAGGCGTTTGCACAGCAAGTATTGACTCCCGATTGAGAGTAGCCGTAATACGATCATCGGAGAAAGTTTTGAGAGTGTCTTTGATGGGAAGTGCCGGTATGACAGCGCCTTTTTGCACGGATTGTGTAATAAGTTCTTCAATCAGAGCGCAACTTACAAGCGGTCTTACGGCATCATGCACGGCAATTATATCATACAGCGAAGCAAAGTCTGACAAAATGGCATTGGAAATGCTTGTTTGTCTTTCTGCGCCACCTTTGACACAATATTGAACTTTTTGAAGAATTGAATGATAAAGGGTATCGTTTATATAGTGGATGATAAGACAGATGTCGATAGTAAACTTAGTGCGTTTGAACTTTTCGATAGTATGTTCAAGAATGGTCGTACCCTCGAATGGGAGAAGTTGTTTCGGTAAAGCCGAGCCATAGCGACTTCCTTTACCGCTTGCCGGTATGATGACTAGGACTTTTTCCAAAGATGTTTAGATTATTGTTGATCAAAAACACTCAAATATAGCAGAAAATATTTATTTTTGCCGTATTAGGTTAATATGGCAAGACCATGTCTCTAAAAAATTAGACTCTAACTACATAATTACATATTTTTTACTCATTAAATCTTTGGTGATTTATGAAAAAACTTCTCCTCTTCTCATTGTGTGCATTCTCAATGCTTGCAATGGTCGTCTCACCTAATGCCAAGGCGCAGGTGCAAGTGACTGTGGGAACACAGACTTCGCAGCTTGCTTGGCAATTCGCCCCGTATCTGCGGTGGTATGATTCTTTCCACCATCAGTATATTGTCACGGCGGCAGAGATGTTAGCCGGTGGTGGTGCTCCGGGCAATATTAAATCCATAGCATTCAATATGGCTGCTGAACTTGCAAATGCTTCCAACAACTACACCATCCGTATGAAAAATACGGCGGCTACTAATGTGACAGCAACGCATGACTTAGCAGGATTAACAGAAGTTTTTTCACCGAAAACTGTGAATGGTGTTCAAGCCGGTTGGAATACAATGACCTTTGACCGAGATTTTGAATGGGATGGTTCCAGCAATATTCTCATTGATTTTTGTGCATTCAATTCATGCGGTACTTATGTTGGTATTCTTAGCGGTGTGTGGGGAAGTACTGTTACAGGTTCCACAGCCCCTATGAATTATTACTATGCAGACTGTACGCAACCATGTGGTACAACGACATCGTATGGTACATATAGTTTACGCCCCATGTTTCGTTTTGACTTGCAACCTGCCGGTATTAGAAATTACTTTCCCAAAGGAAAAAGTATTGTCGGCTTACCGGACAGTTCAATTCTTAAATACAATACTGTCTATAATGGTACAAATACGACAGCACCTGCAAACTCACGTCCCGGTGTAACCTTTGGTGCATTGCCGGGCTGGACAACAACCTTTACTTATACCATCACTGGTCCATTACCGTCATCGAATGTTGTCTATCGCGGTTTAACTGCGTCCGGCAGTAACGTGATTACAGCTCCGGCTGCAGGTGGTGTTATGTTTATTCCTAATGCGAGCGGGCTTCTTGCCAATCCAACAGCACCGACCACGCCTAATGGAACCGGTTTTTTAAGCACTCAATTTCCTCAAGTGCAGGGCGGTACTTACCGTTTAACTATGACATCAACAAGTCAAAAGGGAACATCATCCTTCCAGTCAACAATTGTTGATGAGTTTACTGTGGCTGTAGATAGAGATTTGCAAGCCACATCCGTTACTCGTCCATTAACTAAAGATCGCGGAGTGTCATATAAGGGAATTCCTTCACCATTAACAGCAATGTTCCGCAATACGGGTTTGGAAGCAATTAAGGCATATCAAGCTAATGTTACAGTCCGCAACGCAAGTACAAATCAGATAATATTTCAAACAACGGTTACTCGTAACAATCAACCCGGTGGTGGCTTGCCGGAGGCGGGGCTTATCTCGGGAGCTTCGGATGAGTTTAACGTAACTGAATTGTTATTGAATGAAGCAGGCGAATATACCGTCAGTCTTTGCGGTGATTTGATAGATCCTAGCCCTGATCAGCAAGCATTTAATGATTGTATTCCAAGAGCTGGCGAAGAATATCGTATTTTAGTGCGTAATTTGTTTGATTATGAAGTTGTGCAGGTCACAGCCCCTTCATCAGGAATTTACAGTGGTCGTCCTGCAATTGCAAAAGCAATTTTAGCAAACAATGGTCAAATCGCTGATCAAGTTGTGGCTACACTAAATATTAGAAGATTACCAAATACTCCTGTTGTTGTCAATTTACCTATTACTGTCGAAGTACCGAATGGTTTACAGAACACTATTGAAGCACGTTGGCCTGAATTCATTCCAAGTGAAGCAGGGCAATATGAAATTTGTGTTAGCGTACCTTCCACTGACGAGGTGCTTGAAAACAATCAAAAATGTGAAACTATCACAGTATTGTCACGCTTGAGTGGTGAATATACTATCGGTACTCGCCGTCCGGGTTCGCGCAACTTCAACACAATTCAAGCTGCTGTTGATGCCTTGTACTCTCAAGGTATCCAAGGTCCGGTATCATTCTTATTTACTGACAATAATTATACAATATCAAGCTCTTTTGCATTTAGTCCTGCATTAGATTTATCTTCGCGTATCATTGGTTCAAGTGACAAAAACACCATCACATTCATGCCGGATCCTAATACTGTCGGCTTATCCAAAGGTAGTGTTACAATTCAATTAAACAGTAAAAATGGTATTGGTGTACTCTTCGGACAGAATCTTAATCCGACAAACCCTTATGCGGTACAAAATGAGTTTGCAACCACAGAAAATGCAAATTCTTATGGTTATATCTCTTTTGATGGCGGTCCGCAAAAATCATTGAAATTCCAATTGCGTACTTTTGCTAATCGCCGTGCTGTCTTCTATTTAGGCGGTCGTACATTCAATCATACCATCAAAAATTGTATCATTGAAAATGATCCGAGCACACCTGAGACAGATTTCCGTGCAGATTTACCGGGTGTGACAATTCAATCGAATGCCTTTACATTTGCACCTGACTCATCGGGCGCAGGTGCATCATTCCGTACATACAGTGCCGGTATTTTCCAACGCAATACGCCTCCATCCGATGCAAATGGTACAAACCGTGCACGTTTGGATACAGCAATCGTTGTGAGTCCGACATTGACCGTTCGCGGCAATAAAGAGAATAAATTCATCGGTAATGAAATCCGCGGATTTTCTTATGGTATAGCAAGTATCGGTATCGGTGCGCTAAAAGATCGTAGCCGCATCGTCCGCTATTACAATACAGGCACAGAAATCCGTGACAACCGTATCAGCCGTGTTCGTCGTGCAGGTATCTTCATGGGTTATGAAGAGAACTCGATAGTAGCTAATAATAAGATATTTGATGTCGGAGTTAATGCCACCGGAGTATTGGGTGAAGCAAATGGTATAGAATTGGGCGGTCAGCGCAATCCTATCTTCCACATTGGATTCAACAATATCAATGTTACGGTATCAGGCAATGAGATCAATGGCGTTTCCTCGAATGTTATGGCACGCGGTATCAAAGTAGAGCAATCGCAAAATGACTTGTCAAGTGTTGTACCACCGCCGGGTGACTATTTACAACCATCAAGTCCTGAGCGCATTAGCGTGACAAGCAATGTTGTGTGGGGTATTACACGCACAGCAAGCGGAGCAAGCCGTGCAGGTATTCATTACTTAACCGATCGCAATACAGCAATCCAAGGAGTTAATGGATTGATTACTCCTCGCCTTGCAAATTATTTCACTCGCCAAGATCGTATAGCAAATAACACAGTATGGTTTACCAATGACGGTATTACCAATAGTGGCGCCGTCGTAGGTATTGGTGTTCAACATGGTCGTATGTCAGAAATCAAAAACAATGCAGTTGTGATGTTAAGCGATAATGGCAGTGCTAATATCGGTGGCGGCTTCCCTCATACCGGTTTGTTCATCCAAGGTGTACATCCGAAATATGCATGGAGCGGCATCAAATCAGACAATAATGCATTCTGGACACCAAATGCATCATTGGCACGCTTCATAGAAGTTGACTCGATCAGCCAGGTATTGGTAGCCGGTTATCAAGATGAATATCAGACCGTCCGCCAATGGCGCGCATGGACAGGGTTGGACATCAATAGCGTGTGGGGTCGTAACTTCACAGGCGATTATGAGATCACAGGTTCATTCCCATTACAATACTTGCGTATTCGTAACAATCCTGAGCCTGTCGGTTCGGTATTGAGCAATCGTGGTGAGCGTTTAAGTTATGTTACCAGCGATGTAGATAATCAAAGTCGCGGTTCAATCGGTCAGCCATATGATATTGGTGCAGATGAGTTTACGGGCTTACCGTATGTAAATGATGTAGAGATGACCGCAGTATTGCGTCCATTGACCTATCGCAGCGGTGCCTCACAAGTGAATTTTGCAGATGCAGAATATGTTATGGCCGGCGATCAAATATTCAATACAGACTCAGTACCGGTGTTTGCACGTATTCGCAATAACAGTACATTGTCACAAGTAGTCACAGTGGTAGGTGAGTTTGCTATGGAAACATCAGCGGGCAGCACGAATGCGATTGCATCATATCCGGGCTTATCACAATTTGGTAATCGCACAGTAGAAATCGGTGGCGGCGAATCAAAAGATGTGTATTTAGGATTTATCCGTCCACAAGCATTGAAAGCATTGCCGACCTACAATAGTCCAAGTTGGATGAATGCAGCAGTAAATGCATCAATGCGTGACTATGTAAGTCCTCGCTATCGTATTCAAGCACGTATAGTTACCTCAGATGAGAACATGACAAACAATGGTGAATCAATGGATGCACGTTTCTATTTACGTCGTTCTATGTATGGCATGATGGCGTCAGTCGAAGGTCTTTCATACAATCACACCGATGCTAATGGTCCTCAAACAGATGTTAATTATGCACGAATGACAGTAGGTAAATTGAATGCAGACAGCGTATTACGCGGTCTTCGTGCAATGGGCTTATACAGTGGCAGAGATAACTTCATGGTAAACAATGCACAAGTGTATCACTATGACATTTTTGATCGCAATGCTTGGGAACCCCGGGCAGTAGATTATCGTGACTATCGTACAATTTGGTGGTCACAAGATAATAGCACATTAAGCCGATTTGAGCGTGAAGATTTACGTTATTACTTGACAACGGGTAAACTTGGTTCTAAAAAGAACTTAGTAATGGCAAGTCAAGAAGTAGTAAAACAGCATGTTGGTTTAGATGCTGCCAATGATGAGTTCTTTGTACGTTATATGTTACGCACTCAGCGTGGTCGTAACAATGCGGGCGCAGCAGTATTGACCCCAGTAGCAGGAGGTTACAATCAGCGTAATGTAGTTGGTATGACCTTACAGAACAAATTGGTAGATCAAATCCGCAGCACAGGTTTTGTGAATGGCAGTTGGTCAGACCCGACACCGATGCCAGCATTATTAGGAATCTACACCGATAAATTCACACAAGGTTTAGCACGTACAGGAATGAAATATGCAACACGAGATGCCGGCGTACGAGACAGTGCCATGGCAGTAACGAATGCCGCCGAAGGATTCAACACAGTATATTTAGGAGCAGATTGGCGTCACTTTGGCGTTACGACATCCATGACAGGTGTTGAGCGAGTTATGCGTGGTATTATGGATTACTTGACAGCGAATTACGGTTATCCGAATCCTGTTGAATTGGTTGATTTTACAGCAGCAAGCCGTGGTCGCAGTGTTGATGTTTCATGGACTACGGCAAGTGAACAGCAAAGCGGTTGGTTTGAAGTAGAGCGCAGCAATGTTTCAATGACGGGACGTAACAGCTTTGAAACGCTTGGTCAAGTATCGGCAGCGGGAACAAGCACAGAACGTCGTGATTACAATTTCCGCGACTTGAATGTCGAAAACGGAGGTCGTTATGTTTATCGCTTACGTATGGTTGATCTTGACGGAACAAGCAGCATGAGCGACGAAGTAGAAGTATTGATAGGCAACAGTACAGCAACAGTAGGTGAAGTAAGTCCAAACCCTGTTGTTGATCAATCGAACACGACCGTGAGCGTAGAACTCAGCACCGCCGGTGCCGTAGAAGTCCGCGTATATGATATGTCAGGTACGGAAGTATCTGTAATCAATGAATATCGCAGTGCAGGTACGCACTCGCTTTCAATCCCGACAGTTGGCTTGACAAGCGGCGTTTACCGAGTAGTAGTGACAGCCGATGGCGTGAATCAAACACGCACGATGTCAGTAGTTCAATAAAGCAATAACTCATCGCCACGATGAGTGCAACCTTCATGAAAACGCCTCTTGGTATTTATCCCAAGAGGCGTTTTCTGCTTTATGAGAAAATCTTTCTTAAAAGTTGAAAATCATTTACTAAAACAGAGTATCTTTGTAACTATTATCTGTACATAGTTTGTGAAATTTATGACAATCAATATGCAACACAATAAAACGAATATGGCTAACCGAAGTGG
>JAYRWZ010000115.1:0-11680 GCA_041917875.1 Chloroflexota bacterium
CGTATAATTATATATTCCATTCCGTCTTTTTCTTCTGTTTTTTCCACACTGAATATACCGCCACCCATTGAGCGCAAACTCTGAGACGTATATTTCATAAATCGTGATGGATATGATATTGTCGTCACAACATCCTGCAAACCTGATTGGCTGTTTTTCATAAATATACGCACAGGGATACGACTGCCGGCAATAATATCCGTGGTGTCATGGGGTCGAATATTCGCGCTTTTTTCTTCATATTTCCCGTCGATAGATAAAATCAGCATCGTAGATGCGCCTTCTCCTATGATATATTCTGCACTATAATTACCCGCTGTTTTTTCTTTCATTGTTATTGTGATGATACAATTTTCATTGCGTGATAATTGTGTGCCTGCGGGGACAGAATATTCCACAAGAAAAGCATTATTATTGCCGCGTACAAATATAGGTGATTGCACCGTGAGTGGAATATCGGATATATGCGTATATATTTTTTCTGTTGATATATTGTCGCAATCCAATGATGCCATCAGTGTTATGGTATCTTGCTTTTTTATTGCGCAACTGTCCACATAAACCCACACTTTTTCGCTCGCTATACAATTATCAGCATCATACAATGATACCGTATATTCCGTTGATTCCGTGGGACTTGCCGATGGTGAGCTACATTCCGTACAACTTAATCCCTGCGGTGGCGACCAAATAAATCGTCCATTGCCGCGTGCCCATAAATTTGCTGATGTGCCTCGACATATTGTCGTATCTGCCGATACTGTTATTTGTGGTTTATTTATTGTGATATACACAGAATCTTGTGCCGTACAATTATTATCTGTTGTAATTTCAGCATAATAATATCCACTTTGCGGTGCAATAAATCGCTGATCTCGACAATCCGCACATGTAATTCCCGCACCGCGCCATTGCACTCGTGTACCGCCTTCAACACGTAAATCTATGCTGTCATTTTCACAATATCGCACTTTGGGAGTAATAATATTTGCCATCGCTTGTTCTACCGTAATAAACACTGAATCATCGGCATAACAATTCGCAGAAATAAAGGAACGCACGCGATAATATTGTGATTGTTTCGGTGAAATAATCGGATCGGCACAATCGCTGCAACTTACATCGGGGGATGTTTCCCAACGATAATAATTACCGCCGCGTGCTCGCATTTGCACCGAGGAACCCGCACAAATACTTGTATCTCTGCCGGCATCCGCTATAGGTTTTCCCACACTCACCGTCACGGAATCAATGCCCGTGCAACCATATTTATCTGTCATAGTCACATAATATGTTTGTCGTGCCATAGGACGGGCATACGGTGAGCGACAATCGCTGCAACTCAAAGTATTGGACGGTGTCCATGAATATGTTGTGCCTTCATTGACCGTTAATTGCACGGAATCACCCGCACATATTCCTAAATCTTCACTTGCTTTGACTGTTGCTTGGCGCATGCGCAGAGTAATTTTCTGTGATAATGTAGGGCAACCGAAATAATCATTGGATTGCACGGTATAAGTAATATCTTTTATTGCTGTGACTGTCGGTGAAGGGCAATCCGTGCATGATAAACCTTCTTTGGGTGACCATCGAAATGTGCCGTCGCCGCCGCTTGCTTGTAATTGCACTTGCGTGCCCGGACATACTACTGTATCAGAAAAAATTGTCTTGACCTGAGGATGTGATAATGATACATTATTCATCGAACGACCCGGTACATAACCATAGGCATCATATTTGGCATAACCGTAGCAATATATTCCAAATGGTACCGGTGATTCCAGAGTAATTACTTCATCAGCTACACTTACTGTTCCTATGGAATAATCACCACAAAGACCACTCTGGGAATTTGAACCCAATGGAAAAAAGAGCTTTTTATCAATTGGCTTTTTATTCATCGTCAATTGTGTGAGTGCTTTTGTAGGAATAACGATATTAACAAAATTTTCTGAAAAAGGATATGCTATAAATTCATGCTTCACAGGTGTTCTATCAATGCGATAGGTGCTTTGCCAATATTCCATTGCCGGAAGATCCACCATAAATGGGTCGCCGGTGGCTTTAGTTTCAACTTCTGAAGAAGCGAATCGTTCCCCACAAGAACGTCGCAAAATAATAACAGCAACAGGTGATGTAGAATAAAGTACTGCCACATTTTGTATCGGCAATGTTATATGCTGCCCTTTTTTTAAAAAAGCAATTTTTTTATTGTTCACATATATTGATGCAGTATCAATCATCGCAGCAACTTTATACTGATTCGGACTTACTGTATTATAATCAAATTCTGATTTAATCGGATCTGTTATGATATAGCGCTGTCCATAATATTCCATCGGTAAAATTTGCTCAAAGACATCATTAGGCACATATGCTCTATCATATCTAATTCCCGATCCAAACATTAAACCACCTGAAACGACACTGACCGGAGCACTTGCATTGATTGACAATCCAGTCAAGTCTGCTGTTGAATCTTGATTGTCCGGATGGGCAATAATCAGATAGCTTTCACCTTTTTGTAATGTTGTCGTAATGCTTCGTTCTGTGCTACCAATAAGATTGGTGGGGGAAACTATGGATATCACAGTATTATTTTCTGTCGCCGTGATGGCACACTCAGAATAGAAATGCCGTGTTCTGTTTTGGTTTAACACAACATAATCTCTGATACCTGATGATGGAGCAATAATAGTATAATTCTTAGAATATGTTTGTTTCGGATAGAGTAAAGAAACATCGCTACTATATCTGTAATATCGCATAAATGAAACAGATATATCATCATTAGCAATAATATGGATAGATGCTTTGCTGGGCTGCAATGGTTTGAGGTCAACTAAGTCTTTTGGTCGTAATTCTGCAAACTCTATAAATTCATTGCCAACTGTAGTGACTTGGTAGGGCTTTGAGGGATCTGTGATGGCGAAGGGTATGCTATCCGCTTTTCCATTAGCACGTCGCAGAGTCACCATACCCTTTGTTGGTCTTTCTGCAAAAATCGTAAAGATAAACAGAATTGTTCTACGAAGACCCGGAGGTTCATGATTTAAAGGGAGAACAGATGTATAAAACTCTTTGCCTTTATGTGTGGCTTGCGACAAAGTATCTTGCACACAGAAGAGCAATACCGTACACAGTAGTAGAAGATATGCCATAAGTATAGTGTCCTTGAATATGGATTGCGCAAATATACAATATACCACGCTAAACTATTCAATTATGGTACTTTGTAGAACTCACGGCACTTGATTTGATGTTGTTGTGAACTTCAGGGGAAATTGAAACCTGTATCAAAAGCATTGTAGTCGTTTATTCTTTGAAATGAAGGCTAATGTTAATGAATTTAAAGTCAAGAAATTACTCGAAGTCAATAATGCAGGTACCAAAGTCAGTAAGATTCCGCTCATAGCTACTTATCTACTTCAATCAATGTGTCGTTAAGATTATCATACAATTTAATAATCTCATTTTTAGGATAACAATAAAAAGTATAATAGATTTCAAACCGAAAGTTATTAGTTTTTCCTACTTGAATTATGTAATAAGATTTGTCTTTGGTTGGTGTCTCTTTGACGAAATACTCTAAACTTCCAACATTTTTCTCAATATCGGCTACCATATTGAGCTTGGATACCTTAGCTATGAAAATACTATCGCTAGATAGAGACAAACTATCAATTTCTATACTTCTACTTTTTGGTTTATTAGTTTGTGCAGAACATGATGAATATAATAATGCAGTTCCTATAAAAATAATACTATTTATCCAAACCTTCATTCTTCTTAAACTCCTTAAGTTTCTGTAAATCATTGTTTAGTTGTTGATTAGAAATATTAATTTGAGAATTATTTGTTTTTGCATCCGATTTTTCATCGTCTGTTGTAGTCTTAGAGTTAATAATTTCATTGTTCCTTAAAATTAGATTACTATTTTGTTTGAGTTGATTATTAATGTCGTTCTCATAATCTTTTACAACTCCTTTCAGCATGTTCTTTAACTCTGTTGCGTAAGTAGGATTTGTCGCATATGCCCCCTTTTTCCCGTTCATTAGGCCATTAGCAAAATCTTCGACAGTCATTGAATTCTCAGTTAAAGCTGCGCTGGCTTTAGAAAAGTTAGTCTTCAATAGATTAAGATATCCTGTAAACCCATCTTGTAGAGACGAAAATTTAGCAAAGTTCTGTTGCATCTTTACAGGCTTCCCCTTAATATATTCTGTAGTCAGATATGTTATTTGTCCTGCATCACCTTTCCCTTTAATGTTGAAGGGATTATTTCCTGGACTATTCAAGTTAAAACCGTTCTCCATTCTATATTGAGCCAAAATATATAATGCCTTAAATTTATTAGCACTTACATCCATAGAAGATATTGCCTTCATTGCAGCTACCCCCATAGTTTTATAAAATTTACCTCTTGCGTCATCGCCAAACTCTCCATTTTCATCAATAAGAGTAATAGGATTATCATATGCATAAATATAAGGTGACCAATCTGGAAAATGTGAAGCCATTGGATCAACTGATAAAAACTTCCCTACTCTTGGGTCATATATTCTTGCTCCATAGTCCAAACTATTTGCCTCTCCTTTTATCTCATCATCTTTTTCTTTACCATTATACCCATAGCGGTAATCGGTAGTCAGATCATAGCTTCCTTCTGTCCCCGTGTGTTGCATACCAAAGGGGTAATAGTTTGCAAAGTTATAGATTTTTGTTCTAAAAGGCACTGTGGTCATCGCACTTGATTTGATGTTGTAAGATACAACAAGTAAAGTAGTCAAAAGAGGAAACTTGTAATATGATGACGGACCTTAAACTCAAAAATCAGATCACTTTTTACTATTACATTGTTTCCTTATGGTAACTTAAAATATATCGTATCACTTTTTCTTTCAACAAAAATTGTATCACTTAAAACAAGTTTAAGAGTATCGTTAGAGAGCTTACAACTATTCACAAAATTATATCTCTCATAATTCTGAAGCACTACTTCAGTTCCTAACTTTCTAATCTGAATACAACTTTGGTCGACTGCATTTGACGGTTTATGAAACAAACCAATAGTGTAGTTTTTATTAGGTAATTCAATTTCACAAACCTTATACAACGAAACTTCAAACATATCGAATGTTAACAGTACATAAAAATAGTAACTTAAAACTATTAGTGGAGCAATAACAAAGAAAACTATTACATACTTTTTCATTTTATTTCTTTACGTTTTCATAATACTTGAAACCTGCTTTTATCCACTCTTGATCTCTTGGGTCATCACCATAAGGTGGTAATCTTATAATATCAGTTGTTTTTACTTTCATTCCATGCTCTATGTAGTCGTATCTTGTTACTGCTAAAGTTGGTTGCCACTCTTTTTTTTGATGTGCCGGATGTAATTTGAGCATTACCGGCTTGTGCTAAAATAAATTGTTCACCGGGAAATAAACCATACGCTTTGACAACTACACCAAAATGATGATTCCCGATGTCTTGGGATTCCATTTCCTTATTCTGGAATAAAAATTTCGTTTTTCCATCGTTAGCTAAACCAAAAATACTGCGATCATCGTTTTTATAATCCCATTTTCCATGATTTTTTACATATTCACGGAAGGTAAGTGGACTCCAAAGATCTTTCGCTTCCTTCATATTCTCATTTAAGAGATTTGCATAGATATTATTAGCATCTATCTTGCCTCCGAGCGTTCCTATCAAACTCAATTTACCGTCTAATTGAGCAAACACTCTTTTGTCATTGTCGTTTGGATCAAAGTGCACAATGGTACCTTTGTTATTTACAACACAACTGTCCCCTAAAATGTCAGTAATCATAATAGGGTTATCTGCAAAAATTGCATAATCACTAACAGATGGATTCGGTTTTGGGTCCCGATTCCAACGTATGCCGAGACGAGGATCCATTTCCCAGAAATGGGCAGTATAGTGGTTTCCTGAGCCGCTGATCTCATTAAGTTTCTCTTGTCCACCTGCCCCATAGCGGTAATCGCCATTTGCATCATAACTTCCTTCTGTTCCCGTGTATTGCATACCAAATGGGTAATAGTTTGCAAAGTTATAAATAGTTGTTCTAAAAGGTCCTGAATTGCCCGCCCTTAACTTGATGTCATTGCTCACCACACGCACATTGCCAAGATGATCGCACGAAGTGTCGAGATACTGTATGTTAATGTGTGTGTGCATAGTTTCTTACAAATTATACCTATCGGGAGCAAATTTTATGAGTGTGGGTTGATGCGGTGTTTGTATCGTAAATGGTATAGTATCTGCCCATATTCCACCACGATATAAGATAATAGTACCTTTCGTCACTGTGTCAGAAGAGAGAATAAATACCCCTTCGTATCCGCCATGTAGTACTGCTAAGTAAAACTCTTTGCCTTTTGTGTTTGGTTGTGCTTCGAGGAGAGAACAAGATAACAGTAATAATAATATGATTGTGAATGTTTTCATACAAGAATATACTAAGTTTATATTTAATCCCATGGTACTTTATACATTGGTAATGGGTTTTCTTGATATTTCTTCCTCATTTCTTCTGCTGTTCCCCAATTCTCAGAAAGCCACTTTTGTATGTCTTCAAGGGTAAATATGTTTAGCCAAGCATATCGCAATAAGGGAACCTTTATATCACTTTTATTATGATTTCTACATACGAGGTAATTATAAATTAATATAAGTCCTGCATTCTTTATATCTATAATCTGGGAGCGTACATCCCAACTTAGACATCTGGGAACTAGTGTTGATCTAATTGACAACATATCAAAACCCCTTGTAGAAAAAATATTATCTTCATAAGTTTCTCTATGCTCTTTAGCAATCCAATAACACTTTTGCTTTTCTTGAACCTTATTATTCTTAGAACTATCTCCATAACTCAATGAAATGATTGAATCAAGAATAAATTGCAAAATACCCACATCTGAATTATAAAAAGCTCGGTTTGCTAAAGTTTGCCTGTTCAGACATTCCAAACATAAATACCTATATATCACTCCAAGGTCATCGGGAGAGAGAGTATAAAGAAGTATATTGCTATTATTCTTCCTTCTCTTTAGTGAATCATGTTTTATAATCATCTTAACATGACTCTCATCACAGTCACAAATCATATAATCACATTTGCTACTTGCCAATTCAGAAAGTATTAAGCGATACTTTTGTGTACTTTCCTGACAAAAAGCGTTTATGGATAGACAGAAACACAGTATGAGTGTCGCAACAATATTCTTATTTAGTATTGTCATTTTGTCCTTTCACTTGCTCCGGCGATGTTGTACTATCTGGTTGTCTGTTTTCAGTTCCTCGAATTGCTTTGAGTAAAGAACAAGATAACAGTAACAGTAATAGTAATATGATTGAGAATGTTTTCATAAAATTTTATTATTTATCCTCATACTTTTCTTTAGGTACGATATATCTATCTATTTCGCGATCATTGTTATATGTACTTGAAATATAATATTTTGCAAACATTATTCCCGCTTCACCCCAATGAGGAATAACACTATAAAATCTATAAGAATGAAGATGATAAAGAATACTTGTTCTAAAATCCAACCATTCTTCGTCTGTCAAATCATGAAATTTTACACCCTTATAAGAAAGTAATTCACTTCTTTTTTTCAATCCCCCTCTTTCTGAAGACTGAAGGGTTGAATCAGTCATTCTAAAGAAAAATTGACAAAAGAATTCAGGACCTTGTTCTGCTATATCTTCGATAACAGCAATTTTTTTATACATAGACAATCTATACCTGTTATTTTCAAAATGTTTATAACTACAAGTTAATCGTAAAGTATCGTTTTTTAAGTATAATTGTTCAATATAATTAGCTATTTTATAATATCTCAATGCACGTACATTTGAATCAACACAATATTTATTGGCGACAAATACAGCATAAACAAAAGCAATCATACATGGAACTGTTTTATCAGAAAACTTAATATTTAATAAAATTTGACAATTTGTTTGCTCTAATTCTAAGCGTTTCACTGTGTCAATATACGATTCTTCAGATTTATTCCAAACTTCACAAGGGTTTTCATAGCTATATGTTTTCAAAGCACATATAAAGAATAAAAATATATAAATAAATATGATTAAAAACACTTTTACCATAAAGCATATTGAAATTTTATTTTGACATATAAGGTATTGTATGTATCCAAAGACCGGGTAGTGAGTTCCCTTCATGGTGAGTTCTCATAGGATACTGACCATTCCCGAGGTAAATACGCGCAATATTTTCAATGTTTACTGCTTGTGTTTCGGAGTTTTTCATGTCGTAAGTTCCCGAGTCATAGTAGGACGCGTGACCTAAAAGTTCATGAGCTACAACCACTCCTATATCTCGAGAAGCAGCATCGGGATTCTTTGCAATATCATTCAGATTAAGAAGGGTTGAGCTACCTGTTGGTATTTCTGTACCTGCATGTTCAGGTATGTCTGCACTAATTGTGTTTGCATAATTATCCAACGTAAAAGTTCTTTCTGTTATACTATGTGTGAGTTTCGAATTAACTAGTTGATTAAATTGACTTTGTATCAATACATTGTCAATTTCTGATATTCGATTCAATGCTGTCAATATCTGAGATGCAAAAGCACTATTACCCGTGTATTCTTCACCTAATTCTTTATCAGCCCCAACTCTGAAAAATTTTCCACCTTAATATCGAAGTCTGATCGGACTATTAGGAGCTCCGGTTTGTTCCGTACTCTCTTCTCTAATCTCGACTTCTACATGCTTCCCATTTTTATCCAACAATAATATAGGATTGTTCGCGGAATATTGATAGGTATTAAATGCTCTATATTCTTCCCACAAAGGATCAACCGCCATAAACCTACCCGTAATATAATCATATTTTCTGACATCATGATCGGCGAGGTCACTTTCACTGTCACGGCTATTGAGCCGCGTCGAAATATCTTTACCTATGAATCCTTTGCGCGGGGAAATATTATTGTCCATAAGGGAGACAATACTGCTTATAGTCTTACCAAATGGCTCATAATCTTTTTCTGTAATTATAGTACCGCCACTGCCCAGAATCGCACGTGTATTGCCAAGGTGCTATAGTTTTGGTTGTGTATAGTTTTTACAAATCTTAGCATATAAGGAACATTCATTATGACAATCCTTAACATCATAATATATTTAAAAAAGCGTATGAAAAATCATACGCTTTTATTATTACGTTAAAATATTTTACATATTATCCCAACTCGTTTTCTTGATGATCAAATAATAGTAATACCTCTGCTGCTGAGGTCGCATCTAATATTTTTTTACGGAACATATCATCATTCATCATACGAGAGATGCGGCTCAGTAAACGCAAGTGTACACCTACGGCATTTTCCCTGCCGATGAGCATAAACACCACATTTACCGGTCTATTGTCCAAGGCATTAAAATCTATCGGGGTATCGAGCGTTGCCAAAGCACCGATAGTATCCGTCACGGCATTGGTTTTTCCATGAGGTAAAGCAAATTCATTACCTATGCCTGTGGACATTATATTTTCTCTCTCCATAACCGCTCTTTTGACATCGTCTTTGTTCAGAACAATTTTTGAATGGGCGAGAGTGTCTAACAGTTCCTGTAAAACCGAGTCTTTCGTGTGTGCTTTACTATGAAGCACCACACATTCTTTTCCTAAAATATCTGTTATTTTCATTGGTCTAAATCAGTATTTTTATTCACTCCATTCTTGTACTTTAGCAGCATACTCCGTTGTAAGGGCATGTGCTTCTTCTTCATTATCGCTTTCGGCAATCACAAAAAATGATGCTAATTCTTTGTCTGGTAACAATAAAACGGAATTGCTTCCTTGAAACATTTTTACGCCGTCAATAAGCTGTCTTTCCATTGTATCGGAAAATTCCATGGCTTTACGCATTACGGTACCTTTTCTTTCCCACGGACACGGCACATTACGCTGCATGATAATGCGTCGCGGCAGCGTGCGTTCCAATTCCATAATATTGAGTCCAGTATAAGCCAGCATTTCCATTATTTTTGCTATGGAGAACATAGCATCGGATGCAAAAAGAAATTGTGGAAAAATAAGCCGCCCGCGCGGATCGCCCACAAAGCTGATGTCTTTATTTTGTGTGGCTTCAATCATCGCGGAATGTGTGTTTTTAATCCGAATCACGTCCGCATTATATTGAGCCGCTATAATATCCACTTCATTGCTCGTTTGCACAGGTACTGCAATGGTCTGTTTTGTTTCTTTGTTTGCTTCCAAGAATAATTTTACGACAATACTAAGCAAACGCTGCGGCGAATACCATTTACCTTGGGCATCCACAATAGCAATGCGCTCTGCGGCGGCATCAATTTTGAAACCCACTTCATAGCCGAGAGAACGCATCACGGTCGAGCCTTCTTCGGCTTCCATGTCTGTCATGGTGTCAGAGAAAGAACGCTCCGGGTCAATATAGGCATTCATAGCCACGACCGAACAATTAAGTTGCCCCAAAATTTGCGGGAAAGCCGTTGCCGCCAAGCCATGCGAATAATCAATCATAGTCCGGAAATGACGATGGCGAATAGCATCCACATTAAGCACATCGAGAAATCTGTTCAGATATGCTTCATTGGAGCGTTCCGGGAATCGAATTGTTCCTACTTTAGAGAAATCCACTCTTTTTATATCTTCACCAAAGAAAAACCGTTCAATCGTTTTTGATTTGGCTGATGGGAAATCGCGCCCGTCACTGCTAAAGAGGACAATATCGGTTTTATTGGGCTGTCGTATGGAACGCCTGACATGGAAGCCGGCGGCGGCTTTGCCATTGCGTAATTCCTGCCTTGTTTGCGGTATGGACGTTAATTGCAGATCATTGACATTAAGCCCGGCAGACATCAGCCCCGACATAATGGCACGATGGGTCATGCGTGAAGCATTATCGGCATCGCGGCTTCCCACCACAACCGACCCTGCGCCCAAGGCATTGCCGATGGCAGCACCCAATTTTGCGGCAAATTCGGGATTGACTTCAATATTAGACAAACCCGTTATGCGTGCGTCCGTAAATAATTCACGCAACCATTTTTCTTCTTGAACAAGCGAACGATTGAGCATTGCACCCCCTTCAACTGTTTTATGTGGCCATAATTTTATATTTGACATTAATTGCGCTCCATCACCGATAACACATCCCTCGGCGATAAAGACATTTTCAGAAATAACGACATCATTGCCTATGCGAATCTTATCGCACAGCACATCATTCGTCAATGAGCTGCGATCACCAATAACAATATCGTCCCACAGCACAGCACCGCTCAATACAGAGCCGGCACCTATCGAGACATTATTGCCCAGCACCACATTATGCAACTGCGCACCATCACCAATAGTAACATTATTGCCTATCAGTACCGTGCCTGAAAGCTGCGCCGAAGGCGATAAAGTGCAATTGCGACCAACGAAAGCACTGTCACAGCGTTCTCCGGGCATCGTGACTTTTACTTTATTCTCCAACACATCCATACAAGCAATCTGATACTCATTGAGATTACCAATATCGCGCCAATACCCGTCGGTGATATAGCCATACAAAGGTAAGTTATTGCGCAACATAAGCGGGAATAAATCTTTGCTGAAATCGAAATCTCTTTGATAGGGAA
>JAYRWZ010000116.1:0-1521 GCA_041917875.1 Chloroflexota bacterium
GCTGCGCAATGTCTTCACAAAACTTGCCATCACCTCCGAGTAAACATCCGAATTTGAAGGTTTGTTGAGAGCTGCCTCGCCCAAATAGCGTATGAACTCATCGTCTGTTGTTGAAGGGTGATTCATACCAAGCGGGGTAGAAGCAAAGCATGTAAAAAAGTCCAAATAGTGCTTTTGCGAGCGTGCATCGACTAAACGTGTATTGACACTGTGTTCTGTGTCAAGTACATAATCGAAGCCGTCAATGAGCATGCGAGTACGCAATTCATCTAGCACTTCATCAGGCTGAATATCAAAGAATGGTCTATATGATGATTTTTTCATTTTTTCCTCATAATTGAATGTGAATTGAAACGATTAGGGGTTGTTTGTGTAATGTCAAACAATCCGTATTGAAGTAATTGTAAGAAACGGAATCCGAAAAGAATGGCTTTAAGTCTTTTTAAATCAATGTAATGAGGATACGTTCTGGCAAAAAAAACGTATTGAAGCACGCAACTGCAAGCCGCTCAAAAATGAGCCGCCGCGGATAGTACCTGTTTGTTCTGAGGTATGAGAAGCCGTTAAAGTTTTGTTTCGCATTGCGCAAAATTACCGTTTTTTATCCATTTTTACGTACCAGATTCACTTTTCGTTTGCACGTTCATAATTCTCTTCATAATTTGCAATCATAAAACAGAACAAATGTAGTATTATAATCAATCGAAGGAGCGGACATGTCCCCACAAAAGCACAATGCAAGCAGGCATCAGCATGGAATTCAGCACTATATCATTCTCTTGGGAATGATTGCAGTCTTTTGCTATGCGACGTACAATTTTATCTTACCAACTACTGTTCAGGGTATCGTAGTTAGTTTGTTTAAGCCCGAAGGCGAACATTTGCATAATTTCAGTGGTGTGATTGCATCACCTTCAGCAGAAGGTAAAAAAGTCGGAGAAAGCCATACACTCCAAAGTGGTGAGCAACTCAAAAAATATATCAATAATGAATATATTTTTGACTTCACTACGCAAAAGCGCATTGTAAACAAAGAAGCCAAAGCTGGCGAGCAGAATGACGGATACACAAAAGAAGCGAGCGAGTGGTATTTGAAAGCACCTAAGTTAGGCGAAGAAGCAATTATCCTTGAGCCAAACCTCGGATTTTCGTATTTGGCTTTTGTCATTGGTGCTGCTTTATCATTTTTGATTACACTTCTCCTTCCTAATTCACTCGGTATTATGGCTGCGAAGGTGTCGCGTGAAATTGATCATACAAAAGATAAAATTCGTCTCCAGACTGGCTTTAGTCAAGAAATTGTTGACATACTGACAATGCCCGGTTCACGTTTGCGTACTCAAGATCGAGATGTCGTGATTCGTGCATTTCGTCGTGTGTGGAACCGTACTGAAATTGAAGGTGAGCATCATAAGCATATCAGATTTGAAGACTTTATTACGGAAGATTCAGATTTAGCTGATTTCCGCGATGAATTCCTCTATATTCGTATCAAAGAGTTCTTCTCGGACTTTGTATTGA
>JAYRWZ010000117.1:0-5916 GCA_041917875.1 Chloroflexota bacterium
ATATACGGCATCCCGAGACCGATGCCATCATTTACTTGAGTGATGTATTAGCCCATCCGCCGAGCAGAGAGTCATTTGTCTATTGCGGAGATACAAGACCATGTGCAGCGGAAGTTGAGTTGGCTCGCAATGCGACGGTATTGGTGCATGAAGCCACGTTTCTCCATCAGGATGAAAAAGCGGCTTATGAGAAACAACATACAACGGCAAAGCAAGCTGCCGAACTTGCGCTACAAGCTAATGTTGCGCAACTGTGGATAACACATATAAGCAACAGATATCCCGACCCACAGATATTACTTGATGAAGCACGCAGCACTTTTGCTTCAACATTCATCGCAAAAGCATTAACTATCGTCGAAGCATAATTTGAGTGTATCCGTTATATTCCCATATTATTCACTTTTTTTACACAGTGTGCAGCGTTTCACTGCAACGATTCATCTAATGGTGTAGAAAAGATAATAACTATGAAAATGAGCGAAAAAGACATCATTGAAAAAGCGAAGAAAGGCAATAACAAAGCATTCTCCGAATTGTATAAAACACATGTGACGCGGCTTTATCGCTTTATGAAACAATGTGGATCGCGCTATTCCAATGATGAGATTGAAGATATAGTGCAAAGAGCATTTGTCAAAGCATTTACGAAGATTGATACCTTCGAGCATACATCAAGTTTTGCCACGTGGTTGTTTCGGATTGCGATGAATGAATTACGAAGCGATATGCGGCGTGTTCCACTTGTCGCTTTAGAAACGATAGCCGATGAATTATATGATTATGAAGATGAGCATGCCGACGAATTTGTGTGGAATATGGCAATGAAAGAGATGTTGAACGAAGTATCGGATATAAAAAAATCGGTTTTTATTCTCTATGAAGTTGAAGGATATTCTCATGCTGAAATAGGACAAATTCTTGGTATGGAAGAAAGCAGCAGCCGCTCATTATTAACGCGCACCAAACAATTTTTACGTAAACGTTGGATACTGTCAAAGGAGATAGATTTATGAAAATATCAAATTTCTATGATGAAGATGATATGCCGACCATGGAGGCACGTCAGCGTATGTGGAAGCGCATTTCTCATTCATTGACTATGAAAAAACAAGCACATTTCTTCATCGAAAAACGCAGTTTTCTCTATGGAATGGTTGCTTCCGTGTTGATAACACTGTGTGGTGTCGGTGCATATTCTACCGTAGGTACATTGATGCAAGGCGGCATACAAAGCGCTATTGAGAATAAAGAAACCGAAGCATATAAAACGGCTATTAGTGAATTTGAAAAAGTTGTTCCTTCGAAAATATCGATCCAATCCAATCAATATGAAATTATTCAAGACAAAAAACAACATATTGCCATGATTGATAAAGAAATTGATAAAGTAAACAAAGAAATGTCTTCGCCGGAATTCGCCGAGCTGCGCCGGATTACATTGCGTCAATTATATCACACTAAATTGTCAATTGTTCTAAGTATGATTGACAGTGGAGAAATGGAATTATGAAGCAGCATTATGGAAAATTAAAAATGATATTCGGATTCTTTACTGTTGTTTTGCTGTTGGGAATAACAGATCAAAAAGAATGTTATGCGGAAAAAACAAAAAAATATGAAAAACGAATAACAGTGAAACCGCATCAAGCCATAACAGTCGCTAATTTTTCCCACAGCGAAATTTCCGTTAAATATCATGATAAGCCGGAAATTTATTATTCCCTTACGGTGCGCATCCAATCAAATGATGAAGATAATGAAATTGAGTTTATTGACTCGGTATATATTCGCGATCGCAGCTCCGAAAAAGAAATTGTGGTACAAATGATAGACCGTGCGCCAAATAATGAAAAAACGGATGTCAAAATATTTGGCATTGACTTCGGTGATGAATTTTTAAAGTCTTGCAAGGGAGAAATTTATGTGCCGCAATCATCGTGGATAAATATTGGTATTCGCTCAACAAAGTTAACCATTGAAGATATACCGCAAGATGTCAAAATCATTGGCGAACAAAGTACGATTATTGCCAAAAATTGTAAAAATATAAAAAATATAACGAACAAAAACGGAACAACACGTTTATATTCATGCAATGGATATCCAATCAATGTAGAAGGCAAAAATGGTATGTACACTGCCCAAAATGTCGGAGATATTATTGTGAATGCGCCCTATTCTAAAATTGAGCTATCTGATGTGAACGGTAAGGCGGAAATTCAGTCACGCAGCGGGACCATTCGAGCAAAAAATATCACACAAGGATTGACTTGCCGCGCCGATTATACATCAATGAATGTGGAAAAAATCAAAAATAAAACAAGTATTTCTTCCAAGAGTGCAACAATTAACATAAGTGAAGCAGAATCAGTGAGTATGGATGCCGACTATGCGACGATAGGCATACGGAAAGTGACAGCCATTGATTCTTTACGAGGTGTGGAAATCGTCAGCCGTTCTTCGACTATTCGATTGGATGATATTGCCGCAAAAATTGATATTGAGTCCCCATACAGTACTATTGGTCTGAGAGATATTCGAGGGAATATAAAAGTTGTCGGTAAATCTTCCACAGTGACAGGTATTCGTACCAACGGCAATATTGATATAGTGTCTGATAATGGCGGGGTTGAATTGCGTGATGTAAAGGCGAAAAATATTTATACGGAAATGTATAATGGAAAAATACGATATTATGTATTGCAACAACCGGAGAAAGTATCGCTGTATGCAGAGCAAGGCAGCGTGGCACTCAATGTTCCAAAAGGTTTTGACGGAGAATTGCATCTCAGCTCTGCCGTTGACATAGAGTCTAATGTAGAGTGCATACTATCGGCAGGTAAGGTGAGAAAATTTGACGGTAAATCAATAACAGGTAAAAAATCAATAGTAACAATCCGTTCCTCTACAGTACGATTTGACGAAAATTAATCAATAAGGTGTTTTTTATGAAATGTATTATGACGTTTTCATTGGCATTGTGCCTTTTTTATACACAATCATTATTCGGAGCTTCCGACTCTTTGTCTATTGAGGCGGACAGCGCGTCTGCGGATAAAGATTACTGGTTTAAATTCGATACCGAAATCGGTATAAAAAAGTTTAAGCTGTCATTTAATGACAATAATTTTGCTTTTTTGGAATTTCAATACGGTAGAGCCAATATGCGACATAATGATATAGAGAATCAAGATTTTGCATATTTGGGTTCATTGCAAGCGACTATCGGTTATTTTGAAAAAAAACCAATAAACAGACGCGCTCCTTCCATCGTGGAGTACGATTTTGAAAGTCTTGTCAATTTATCCTATAATTCTATTGCTTTGGGAGCAGAAAAGAATACCGGAAGAAATGAATATACGATGTGGCAAGTTGATTTGCCCGAACGCACCGCTCTCGGTTATTCCCTTGGCAATGGCATTGCGATAATGCCTTATTATCAAAACAGCTCTTTGTACTGGTCTGGCGTGGATACGGAATTGCTGATTGATTCTGTGTCACCGATAGCACGTTTTCAGAATGGATTGCGTTTCGGTCATGGTAATCAAGCGGGTCTTAGTGTAGAACTGACACCTAATATCAGTGTGACCGCCTCATATTCATACAATACCATATTTGCGCGCCATGTGTTTTGGCAATGGGTGGTGACCGAAATTATCCATAAAAGTGCAGATGGAGTTGCCAATGGTTTGGTGACCGTAATCAAAAGAAAAGCTCCGTCCGTTGCTCCCATTTTTCACTTTTTGCTCCGCAATGCTGTTTCGTATGGGTTCTATGAGTTGCGTAAGACCGGCATGAACTGGCCATTCGAATCTGAAAAAGCATTGGGGATTGAAACTTTTCGTGTGGGCATAAACTTCATTTTCTGACATCATATTCGTAATTTCGTATTGCGTACAGCTTGATGTGTCTTCTTTTTTCGGGGAACAGCATCGCATAATTGTAGAATATATACGAGTCTTGATGCGAGAATGAAATTATTGGATATTTATATTTTGCGACAATTTGTTTCGACTTTGTTTTTTGCGGTCTGTGCGCTTATTTTAATATTTATTGTCGTTGATTTGGTTGAACATTTAGATGACTTTATTGATAAAAAAGCGAGTACGCAAGTGATAATCGAATTTTATATCAATTATATCCCTTGGATGCTGAAACTATTGGTGCCGATTGGTATGCTTGTCGCAGCGCTTTTCAGCATCGGTAAATTGTCTAATTTAAGTGAAATCATTGCAATGCGTTCGGGCGGTATAAGTCTTTTTCGGCTTATGCTGCCTATTCTTTTTTTTAGTGTTGTTATCAGTTTTGCCCAACTTTATTTTAACGGATGGATAATACCCGAATCAAATAAAAGAAAAGTTGCCATAGAACAACAGTATCTGGGAGGCAGCGGATCAAGTACAACATTGTCAAATCTTTACTTGCGCGATACTCCTTTGCGAACCTTGATTATGGAATATTACAATGGTGACAATAAGCAAGGAACAAAAGTTACTCTCGAAGAGTACTCCGATGAGATTCACCCAAGAATGATGAAGCGAATTGATGCTGAAACCATACGTTGGGATTCGGTTGGGCATCAATGGGTTGTCATGGATTGCATAGAAAGAGTGAATGATGAAGGAATTATGCGCTCTCGGCATTATAGCCGTAAAACTGTTGATATGACGATGTCGCATCACGATATTATGCAATTGCAGCGATCGCCCGAAGAAATGAATCTTGATGAAATAAAGCAGTATCTGGCAGTAGTTTCGCAGGGTGGCAAAGATGTTCGTCGCCAACTTATTGATTACTACGGTCAGTACGCTTTCCCTTTTGCAAATGTGATTGTGGTTTCCTTTGGTGTGGCATTCGCCTCCGTTCGCCGCAGGAATGGTTTGGCATTGCAAATAGCCGCCGCAATGATAGTGTCTTTTGTCTATTTGACCTTTCTGAAAATTGGGCAGGCGATAGGCTATTCGTATGCTTTGGATGAAGCTCTCATCGGTTGGCTTCCCAATATTGTGTTTTTTTTCGTGGCACTGATCACGGTGTGGCGCACACGGTCATAACCCATTGTTTTGTGCTCAAAGAATGGGTAACAGAGACGACTGATCCAACTCTTATCAATCAAAAAGATCTCCGGTATCACTATAATTATGGTTGTTGATTGTGCTGTCATTACAGTTTCTTGTTTCTTGTAACGTCATAGTTTTCTACTGAGCATTAGGATATTATCCACTCCCGTATACATGAATATGATACTCACAAAAGAACAGTTAAACCAATTGCGTGAAAGCGCATCTTTAGAAGAAAAATCAATAGTATTTACTAATGGATGTTTTGATATCCTTCATGCGGGTCATGTGACATATCTGCAAGAAGCCAAGACTCTTGGTGATATTTTGATTGTTGGCTTGAATAGTGACGCCTCGGTTCGCCGTCTAAAGGGTGAGCTGCGCCCCATCAATACTCAAGACGATCGTGCTTGTGTGTTGGACGCATTACGAAGTATTGATTATGTGGTTGTCTTTGATGAAGATACGCCTTACGATGTCATAAAAAGTGTGCAACCGGATGTCTTAGTCAAAGGTGGCGATTATGCTGTTGATGATATTGTGGGCGGCGATATTGTGCGTGAAAGAGGCGGTAATGTTCGTGTGCTTCCTTTTGTTCAGGGCAAATCAACGACCGCAATTATTGAGCGTGCAGCCAAACAATAAGATTGTAATCGGTATTTTTGCATGAGCGAACAGTATTTTAACCATTTTTTACGTGAAAAAGAATCAATGATAAAAAGTATGACCGGCTTTAGTAAGTCGTTAGTTACAGAGCATGGTATGAGTGCTACTGTAGAATTGAAAAGTGTTAATGGACGGTATTTGGAAGTCAATGTCAGAATGCCGCGCAGCATTTCTCACCATGAATTTG
>JAYRWZ010000118.1:0-9103 GCA_041917875.1 Chloroflexota bacterium
CTCGTTTGCGGGGCACAGGACAATGGATCAAACAGATTGTCGAACGGAAACTGGTCGCAGATTTTTGGTGGCGACGGTATGGACAATGCAATTAATCCTACAAATAAAAATAAGGTGTATGTATCATGGCAAGGAGGCAATTTCCAAAGATCGACCGATGGCGGGAACTCTATGCAATCAATGATCAATCAGTCGTTTTTATTCTTTAATAAAAATGCACAAGAGTACGGCGATTGGATTGCACCAATTCGATTAGATCCTAAAAATCCAGATAAAATTTATGTCGGTTTTCTCAATGTTTGGATTTCAAATGATGCAGGCCAAGATTGGACAAGGTTGGGAGCGCTTACTAATCCCAGCAGTACAATCCATGCTCTAGAAGTTGCAGAATCGAATCAGTCATGGATTTATGTTTGCAACAAAGAAGTATTCAATGTTTCCTCTAATGGCGGAAATACTTGGATTGCAAGAACATTGCCGGTGCCTGCAAATAACTTAACTTCTATTGCAATTCATCCAACTAACCATTTACGTGCCTGTATCACATTTGCTCGCTATGGCGGCTCTACTGTGTATGAAACCACAAATGGCGGACAAAGCTGGAACGACATTTCGAACGGAATGCCTAAATCGCCTGCGGTGATTGCAAAGTACCAAAAAGGCACTTCCACTGACAGGTTATTTGTCGGTACAGACATAGGTGTTTATTATAAAGAGAAGGGCTCACCGAAGTTCGTTGATTTTAACGAAGGTTTGCCGAATGTCAGTATTCAGGATATTGAAATTAATTACAAGTCTTTTAAACTTATAGTTGCGACATTTGGCAGAGGTATTTGGGAAGCACAATTACCGGATTGTACTGCCGGCACATTAACGATAACAAGAAAAGGCGATACAACATTCTGTCAAGGTGACAGTTTGGTGTTGGAAGCCCCCACGGGATATTCAGGTTATACGTGGTCAAATGGGGCAAAAACCCGCTCAATCATCGTAAAAACAACCGGCAGCTACAGTGTCTCGGCAACCGATGCCAAAGGATGTCCGTTTAATTCGTCACCAATTAATGTTCAAGTTTTTGATAAACGTTCAATTACGATCCAGAATAGCAGCAATGCAATTCTGTGTGGTACGGACAGCACGCGACTGACAGCAAGTTTAGGATTTGCTGATTATTTGTGGTCTAATGGTGCAACCGGCAGATCAGTTTTTGTCAAAACTTCAGGAAAATTTTCCGTTGTTGGTATAACGCAAGACGGTTGTAAAAGTGTATCCAATGAAGTTACGGTTGAAACAACGCCTAAACCGATTTTACAATTGACAGACGGAGAATTTATTGCGCCAGAAGCAGCCAAGTATCAATGGCGAGCAGATGGAACAGCAATTTCCGGTGCCACAAATAAAACATTTACACCAAATTCGTCTTTCGTAGGTAAAAAAATATCTGTTGAGATTACTACTGCCAATAATTGCAAAGTAGAATCTAATGAAGTGGTTTTTCAAATTTCATCTGTGAGTAATAATGCAGTGGAATCAAACATAGTAAGTGTTTATCCAAATCCTGTTCAAGATATTGTGTATATTCAAAAAATATCTGCATTTTCGGCAAACTTTAAAATTATTGATGTTTATGGCATTGAGATATATCAAGGACTTATACCTGAAAACACGCAGGTATTCTCATTAACCACTGAATCTTTCTCACCCGGAATGTATTTTGCAAAAATTCAATTACAAAACAACGAAATTATTATACCATTTATACTTACAAAATAATTATGAGAAAATTATATTTTTCTTCCATCTTTGTAGCGGCTGGAATCAGTTTGTCGCTCTCTGCAAGTGCTCAGCAAAACTCGTATTATGTAAAAACTCCGCCCAATGAAAAAAATTTTTTTCAAATGGTGGAAGAACAAGAAAGGGCTTCGAATGAAAATTCAAAAGTCTTCATGAAAAGTAAGGTAAACAAACAATTTGAACGTTGGAAGCATTTTTGGAAATCGCGAGTTGATGAACAAGGAAACTTTCCCCGAGCAGATGTCTGGAGAACAGAAAAGGCGGATATTGATCAGTATCATCGTAACAAGAAATCTGAATCATTATTAAGAGCGACGCAGAATAATCCTGAATGGAAATTAGTAGGTCCTCTTGGTTCACCATTAGGTGGATTCTCCGGCAATGGTCGGTTGAATGGTGTTACCTTGTCAGCCACGAACGAAAATTTGATTTGGGTTGCAGCAGCCGGCGGCGGTGCTTGGAAATCAACGGATGCTGGAAAAACATGGACAACGAATACCGATAAAATAGCCGTCTTGGCAATTAATGACATAGCTCTTGACCCGAAGAATGATAATATTGTTTATTTGGGCACAGGAGATGATTGGGGGCAAAATGCAATATATCGTAATGTAAATAGTGCCGGTGTCATAAAATCAACGGATGGTGGAAATACATGGCAGGAAACAGGTTTGAAATGGAATACCTCTCAAGGGATTACAATTTCCAAAATATTGGTACATCCTCAAAATTCATCGATCGTTATTGCTACAACCTTTGATGGAATTTACAGATCTGTAGATGCCGGTGCAAATTGGACCAAAGTACAAACAGGTTGGTTTAGAGATTTAGATTTCCACAAAGAAGATCCGGATCGTTGGTATGCCTGTACCGGTAATCAATTTTTTCTTTCTACGGATGGAGGAACAAAGTGGTCATCAAAAACTGTAACCGGTATGAGTGGTACAAGACGTTTGGCTATTTCATCATCTGAGGCGAATTCTGATTTTATTTATTTGTTAGCTGCGAATGGTGATGGGCGTTTTGCCGGTCTTTTTCAATCAACGGATGGGGGAGATACATGGGCACGCCGTTCGGCTGCAAATAATTTACCATCAATACTTGAAGACAATATCGAAGGTACCGTCAACTCAGGGCGTCAGGGGCAAGGATGGTATGATTTAGCTGTGATGGCTTCACCGACAGATGCCAAAGCTGTGTTTGTAGGAGGAATTAATATTTGGAGATCAATTAATAATGGGCAAAATTGGACTATTATTAGTGATTGGCTTGCTCGTTCTGGAAAACCTTATGTTCATGCAGATATACATGACATTGATTATTCATCCGTAAGCGGTAAGATTTATGCTGCTACTGATGGCGGTTTGTATGTTTCGTCAAATAATGGGACATCATGGACTGAAATCAATGGTACTAAAGCAATTATGCAGTTTTACAAAATTTCGATTACTGAACAGTCAAATCTTATACTCGGCGGTTCACAGGATAATGGTACAAATCGTTTTTCTTCAAATGAGTGGAGAGAAGCAGCCGGTGGCGACGGTATGGATAATGGCATTGATCCAACCAATTCTCAGATTATGTATTGTTCTAATCCACAAGGAGATTTTCGCAAGTCATCGAATGGAGGGCAGAGCTTTGGATCTATGCTCACCGATAACACTACAGGCGAAAGTGGTCAATGGGTGACACCATTTGTTATTGACATGGCAAAACCGGATAATTTGTATGCCGGTTATCGAAGAGTGTGGAAATCAACAGACAAAGGTTCAACTTGGCGTCCCACGGGAAGTTTTCCGAATAATCCGGGCGCATTAGTTAATTGTATAGCGGTTTCAGAATCGAATAATTCATGGATTTATGCTTCGAGTGGTGCCGGATTCTTTTATTCAACAGACGGCGGTGCAACATGGGCACAAAGAACAGGTTTACCGTTTGGTGCAGGAATCATCTCTTCAATAGCTGTTAGCAAACAAAATAATCAAAGAGTTTGCGTTACGGTGAGTCGCTTCGGTGCTGCGAATGTCTATGAATCATTAAACGGAGGGGAAACATGGAAAGATATTTCTGTCGGCATCCCCAGAGTCCCGGCTAATACTTGCATTTATGAAAAATCAAATAATCGGATTTTTGTAGGTACTGATATTGGTGTTTATTATAAAGATGAAGTTGCTGGCAGTTTTAATGATTATAACAATGGTTTTCCTGCAGTATTTGTTAATGACTTAGAAATTAGCAACAGTCGCGGTAAATTGATTGTCGGCACTTGGGGAAGAGGTGTATGGGAAGCTAATCTTCCCGCTTGCCAAGGAGGTGTACTAACTGTCGGTATAAAAGGAGATACTACTTTCTGTGAAGGAAAAAGTGTTGTACTTGAAGCACCAGACGGATATTCGTCTTATACTTGGTCAAACGGAGAACAAGGAAAATCGGTTACTATCACAAAATCTGGTAACTATAGTGTTTCAGCACTTGATGACAAAGGTTGTCCATTCGGTTCACGAGCAGTAAAAGTGGTTGTCACAGAAGTTCCCGATATGTCAATATCAGTAGTTCCAAATTCTGCAACTACAAATCCTAACGGTAATGTTTTCTGCGGTGTAGACAGTGTAAGAATTCGTGCTAATACCGGTTTTGATTCATGGGAATGGTCTAATGGATTAAAAGAACGTATTGGACTTTTTAAGACTTCGCAAAAACTTATAGTTAAAGGAACAACCTCGGAAGGCTGCGAAAGTGTATCCGATACTGTATTTGTCAACGTTATTCCGGGTGATTCGCTAAAGCTACAACCTCAATCTGCATTAGAACTCTTTAAGACACCTTTGCAGGGTTCGTCGTATCAATGGTTGCAAGATGGTAAAGAAATGCCGGGTCAAACAGCTCCTTCATTCAAAGGTCTTAAAGACAATGATAAGAAAAAAATTAGCGTGCGAATTACGACTACTGCCGGTTGTGTTGTAACATCAACATCACAGGAATTTAATTTTACGGGAGCAGATGTCGAAGAATCCAATGATGGCACATCTGTGACAATTATGCCAAATCCGGCAACAAACGATATCTATATACAAACTGAGTGCGCAGGTGTCAGAACGTTAAATGCTTCTTTATATAATACGCTTGGAATTCAAGTTAAATCAATGAGTTTTGAGCATCAGGGCGATGCCAAAAACAAAATGAGTGTAAATGATTTACCCGCCGGACATTATGTATTGCATATTGAAGGTTGCGGCATGACAAAAGTATTGAAGGTAATCGTACAGTAATCAACATAAGGAAAGCATGACAAAGACGATTGGTAAACCAATTGAGAGAACATTAGCGTTCGAAAAAAATGTGGACGGCAACAAAGATTTGCTTAGAATCATTCATGAAAGAGCTGCCAAAACACAACTGGGTGGCGGAGCAAAAGCTCAAGAAAAACTCAAAGAAAAAAATAAAATGCCGGCACGTGACAGAATTACTGCTCTCATTGATGAGGGCAGTAAATTTCTGGAGATTGGTTTATTTGTCGCTGATGGTATGTATGCACAACAAGGCGGGGCTCCATCAGCGGGAGTTGTTACAGGAATAGGTATAATTCATGGTCGTGAATGTCTGATAGTGGCGAATGATCCTACCGTGAAAGCGGGAGCATGGTTTCCTATGACAGCCAAAAAAAATATGCGCATTCAGGAAATTGCCATTGAAAATAAAGTACCCATAATTTATTTAGTTGATTCGGCCGGAGTATTCTTGCCTATGCAAGACGAAATTTTCCCCGACAAAGAACACTTCGGTCGCCAATTCCGTAATAATGCTGTACTAAGCGCAATGGGCGTTCCACAAATAGCAGCGATAATGGGACCATGTGTCGCCGGTGGTGCTTATTTACCAATCATGTCCGATGAAGCAATCATTGTGGAGGGAAATGGCAGTTTGTTTCTTGCAGGTCCGGCTTTAGTAGAAGCAGCCATAGGAGAAAAAACTGATATTGATCCACTCGGAGGTGCTGTTATGCACTCAACGGTGAGTGGTGTGATTGATTATAAAGTCAAAGATGATGCCGAAGCCATTAAGACAATTCGCTCCTTAGTCTCTAAGTTTTCCCCCCTCAAAGGAAAGAAAAATCTCTTCGAAAGATCCCAATCTTACCCTCCACTTTTTGATAGTGAAGAAATTTTCGGTATTTTGCCTACCGATAGAGCAAAACCATACAGCACATATGACTTCTTATCGAGAATAATTGACAATAGTGAGCTTGATGAATATAAAGCAGATTATGGTAAAACTATAATATGTGGCTATGCTCGTATTGATGGATGGGCTGTCGGAATTGTTGCCAATAATCGAGAGGTTGTGAAAAATGGTAAAGGTGAGATTCAGATAGGAGGAGTGATTTACTCTGAAAGTGCGGATAAAGCAGCAAGGTTCATTAATAATTGTAATCAAAGGGGCATACCATTAGTCTTTTTCCAAGATGTCACAGGTTTTATGGTAGGAACAAGGGCGGAACAAGGCGGTATTATTAAAGATGGTGCAAAGATGGTTAATGCCGTTGCAAACTCCGTCGTTCCAAAGTTTACATTCATCATAGGCAACAGTTACGGAGCAGGAAATTATGCAATGTGTGGTAAAGCTTATGATCCAAGACTTATATTTGCATATCCTTCGGGACAAATTGCGGTCATGGGTGGTGCCCAAGCATCGAAAACTTTGCTAACATTGAAAACTGCCAATTTGCGTAAAGAAGGCAAAACTTTGTCGGAAGAAGAAGAAAAGGCAATGCTCAAGGAAATTAAAGATAAGTATGATGAAACAACAACGCCATTATATGCGGCATCGCGTTTGTGGATTGACGGCATCATATCGCCGACAGATACTCGCGCAATAGTTTCATTAGGGCTTGCATGTGCATCGCATCAAGATTCTATACCCGAGTGGAAATCGGGTGTTTTACAAGTGTAAGGTAATAAGTATCATTTATAAATTTTTACAGGTCAAATCCATGAAATTTTCAACAGGTAAGATTGTTCTTTTTCTTGCACTCTTAACCGGAGTCACATTATTGCCGGCTTGCCGCAATAAAAAAAGCGCAACTGAAAGTAAAAACTTTAATCATCCGGATTGTTTAAATACCTCTTTATGGAAAAAGGTGGAAACCCCGCCGGGTGCCGACCCTTCCGTTCCGGATTCTTTGGGTGGGAATGGTTTTGAAAAGATAGCAGAATCTATGGGCTTTTTGACTTATACTCCTATTGAAGAAGAAAAAAAATATTTCGGAGATCCACGTGCAACAACAGGCGGAGACTTTAATGTGATTATGGGGCAGTTTCCCGCAACATTAAGACCTGAAGGTGAAAATAGTAACAGTGTCTATAATACTATGATTAAGGGTGCCGTTTATGAAGCACTTTTGGGACAACACCCACTAGACAATCGTGATATTCCTGCATTGGCTTCGCATTGGAGAATCTCGCCGGACAAATTAACTTATACTTTCAGAATTGATCCGAATGCGCGTTTTTCCGATGGAAATCCCGTGACTGCCGATGATGTCGTTGCATCATGGAAACTTTTGATGGACGAAGGACTTAATGAGCCGTCGAATATCATTGTATATGGTAAATATGAACAACCCGTCGCACTTAGTAAGTATTTAGTTCAAGTAAAAAGTAAAGTATTGAATTTCCGTAATTTTCTCTATATATCTCGTGCAATGCTCATAATGTCTGCTAAGGAAATTGGTGGATTAACAGGAAAAGAGTTTTTGGATAAGTATCAATATAATATGCCTGTTGGTTCGGGTGAATATATTGTGTTAACTAAAGATGTAAAAGAAGGTGTAAAAATTACACTTACTCGCAGAGATGATTATTGGGCTAAAGATACGGAATTGGCAAAATATGCAGGTAATTTCGATAAATACAATTATCAGATTGTGGCTGATAACCCAAGTTTGGAATATGAAAAATTTAAAAACGGCGATGCTGATATTTTCCGTTTTAATATGGCGACAACCGAAAAATGGGTCAAAGACACAGAATATGAAGCATTAAAAAATGGATGGATCAAACGTGCGCGTGTGTTTACTGATGGTCCGATGGGCACAGCCGGATACGCATTCAATATGAGAAAGCCACCTTTTGATGATATTCGTTTGCGTAAGGCAATGGCTCATTTACTGCCAAGAAAACAAATAATCGAAAAATTACTCTATAATGAATATGAACCTTATGATACGCATTATCCAAATACAGAATGGGCAAATCCCAATAATTCTGCCACTGAGTATGATCCGGAATTAGCAGCAAAATTAATGGATGAAGCAGGGTGGTCACAAAGAAATCCGGAAGGTATCCGCACAAAAGGCGGTAAACCATTATCTTTCACACTTGCAATACAAAAATCAACGGAAAGATTTGTAACTCCCTATCAGCAAGAACTAAAAAAAGCCGGTATTGATATGCAATTAAAGTTCGAAGATTGGACGACAACAATTCGTAATATTGATGAACGTAATTTTAATGTCTTTTCTTTCGGATATAGTGGTCTTTCTACACCCAATCCGGAAACTTCACTATTATCAACATTGGCAGATAAAAAAAATAACAATAATATACAAGGCGTAAAAAATGCACGCATAGATGAATTATGTAAAATTTATGACACGACATTTGATACTCGTAAACAAGTAAAAATAATTCATGAAATTGATTCTATTACACATTCGATGGTTTTTGATATCTTGCAATGGAATCCTAAAGGCATTAGGATAGTATATTGGGATAAATTCGGGATGCCTGATTATATTTTACCACGCACGGGAAGTTTGAGTTATATTGAGTCTTATCCGATGGGACTTTGGTGGTATGATGTGGAGAAAGCTAAAAAATTAGAAGAAGCACGCAAATCTAAAAAACCAATTGATGGTTCTACGGATATTCGTGTGGTACGATTCTGGAAAGATATTAAAAAATCATCTTAATTCTGTTTTTATTGTTAAGCAAAAATTATGTTTCAATATTTTTTACGCAGATTGCTATTGACAATACCGACTTTTTTCGGATGTACTTTAGTCGTCTTTACGATTGTTCAATTAGCCCCCGGTGGACCTATCGAACAAAAGATGATGCAAATTCGTGCTGCCGGTCAAGAATCGGGTGCCGGCAGTGCGACAGCAAATCAAACCATACCGCAAAGTGCGATTGATGAATTAAAACGACAATACCATTTTGACAGACCATGGTATGAACGGTATGTTATCTGGCTTGGAATTTATCCCGGCGAGGTTGAGTCCTTCAAATTTAAAGTTGGTGAAACTCGA
>JAYRWZ010000119.1:0-2306 GCA_041917875.1 Chloroflexota bacterium
GCAGGGGTTTGGGTGTGGTCATTTATACTCCAAAAATATAGAAGCAGTTTCCTGCAATATGACCATTTACACAAAATTATTTACACCCTCTGAAGTTACTAACAAAGCGATACTTACTCGTTTCCATGTAAATTCCCACTTCCCCCAGCATCGATATTCATCCCAAAGCGTGGAAAATTTAATGGGCTTTTTATCCTCAATTTTCTGATTATTTTTTATTTTTTGTTCATCTTCATTTCCTCGCTTATTTTTAATTTTCTCATTTAATAAATCATCTCTCCAACAATCAATCGATATCTTTTCTGCACCACTACAATTGAAAGTCTTATCTCTTTCATTTTCCAAATCACCCTGTTTCTCATCTGGTTGAAGATATTGTTTTCTTGTATCTCCAAAGCTGACCGATAATTTATTGTGAATACGGTAGAAGAAATATGCGGCAAGAAGTATCGCCATAACCTTCATCAACACGGAAGGCCACATGCTGGTGCCATTGGTAAACGATAATGGCTCAAGCTGGTTTTTAAACTCGAGATCAATCTCAAAAACAAAATAGGCAATCGCTGAACAAAACACCAAGACAAAAACAAAACAGATTAGAAGTTTCCGAAAATCTTTGGGTGTAAAAAAAGTAATAACAAGCACCGCCATTAGAATCATCATGGCAAAAGAACTCAACAATGTTTTTAATTCGTAGTTATCGTAATATTTTTCAAACCTTATCTTTTCATCAATAGTAATAAGCTGTGAGTCTTTTATAAATCTTTGAAAATCACCACCATAGGAATCCAAAAATCTATTAGGCTCATGGCTAATATTCACAGCACCCTCATTACCGATTTCAAACAATCGTGGCTTGTCTGTCCATTCTGTGCGATCAGCTCTGAAAATATCAGAATTACACTCACTACTTTCTTGCTTCTCTTTGTCTTTACACAGCGCAAGCTGCGTAGCCAAAAATAGAGAAGTCTGATAATTCTCTCTGAAAGGCGGGGTTTTTTTCTGGAAATCTTCGTTTAATTGTAGACCGAGCGGAGACGCAACCAGCAAATTCCGCGTCCATTTGATCTCAGATGGATGCAAGAAACGTGCGTCTAGATCGGTGGTAAAAAACAATATGCTGGGAAATTGAAGACGCAATGCCTGCAAGATCAGAAGTTTATCGTAAGCATCATGCCCGGTGATACCGATGGCTTTAATACCGCCTTCGTGCGCATATTGCTTGTCAAGCCGTTTGATTTGCCCGGCCAGATTGAGCAGATAATCGAGTTGACTCGGGCCGACGGGGCGTTCCATTTGCTCCCGGGCTTCCGCAGCATTTGTATTGTTTGCTTGTTGTTCGCGGCTCTTGTTTTTGGATTCCTTGTGACCGGAGGGCGCATGTTCCGAAGTAATACCATCCAAGCCTCGCAAATAACTATACGTATGAACCCATGGAGTTTTGTCTTGGTCTTTTTTTACATCGAATTCTTTGATTGCATTTAAAAAAGTATCTGTCAATTGTTGGGAATAGTAGGTGTCCCTCTCGCCGATCAATACGATATGATGCGGTGGATCATCTTCCCTATGCCTAAATTCATCTAAACTCAGCCTTACTGAACAATTATCAGACAGAGTCGTGGTTCCAACATGGTACGGCGTTACTCCCCGCAATGCCAACTCGCAGAGTAATAAATTGGCCAAGTTGTCTTGCGTGCCGATCGTACGGATAATTTTTTGATCAAGCCAATTCTTATTGTTTCTCCCCGGATAGACTTTTTCGAAATCGACTGTGGCGGCGGCCACATAAAATGAAGTATCCTCAAGGTTATTATAATATTTTGATTTCTTATCCTTTTCATTAAGAGCGAATACCTCACGATACATCGTATCCAATGCACCAGAACCAAACGGACCGATGATATTAAAATTATATTTCCGATCAAATTTAGAGAGAACTTCACTCTTTAAGAAACCCAGCATTTTTAACGGTATCCGATTATCGGGATTAACAAATCCACCATTATCCAGCCAGAGCAACAAAATGGTTTCTTGTTTATTCTTAGAAAACCATTCGTACGGCATCACCGAACCCATGTGACAGAAATGCGTTTTTCTTTTTAATTCCTGATCATTACGATTTCCGCGTAATTCCTGGAGCGCCGTCTTGCAGGTTCTGTCGAAGTCAACATAATCGATATGTTCCGGGTCTTCGGGCGTATAACCAAGTTCTGTCAGTGCTGCCACCACAGCATAGCGAGTGCGTAACCGCCATTCCTTGTCTTCGGCGTAAGGACCGTTCGGCACCATGACTGCAAGAACCTGCA
>JAYRWZ010000120.1:0-2374 GCA_041917875.1 Chloroflexota bacterium
AATTGTGTGGAATTTCTATCCACCGCACATCGGGAACCTGCCAACCAATACAAGATGCAATTCTGTTGGCGATAAATTCAGCGATAAGGCTCATCGGACCATTACCCGCACCTCGCATTTTGAGAACATAGTTCTCCAGCGAATCGGTTTCAATAAGAACCGGAAAAGAACTTCCTCTATATTGGGTAATAAATTTTTGTAATTTCATTAGTGAATCATCAGTACGTATTCTTAAATGGTATAGTTGTCACAGAGAGTGAGACATATACTGAAAAATCTGAAATATTGTCGTCGCAATGATAACAACAAGAACGATATAGCGAAACAGATTTTCACTTACCACAGCAAGAATTTTCTTCCCGATATAACTGCCTACAACACTGATACCAATTAAGATATGGAATAAGGATAATATAATCAGATTGAAAATACCCTTGCGAAATATATACCACAGCACGACTCGAATCCACACCCAAATCAATCAATGCCGACGTAGCAATAAATACATCTTTGGGTAAATGAAATGCCGTCAGGGTTAGACTGCGAATTGCACCGCCGGTACCTACTAACCCTGCTAAAACCCTGAGACACCACCTCCTATATAAAGATTAGTATCAGTGGGCTTTATGGTGGTTTTAGTATGAAATAACAAATACAAAGACAATAATACCAAGAGTATATTCATCAATAACTCCATTATGGTAATTGGGATGAATTTTGTACAGTAAGCACCGCCAATAACACATAACACTGCCGGAATACCAAGTTTTATAACTATATGTTTTTGTACACCTTGTTTAAATAATACAATTTTTGATAAATTTGAGAACACATGAAAAACTGCAGTTATACCAAGAACAGTGGTAAAATCAAAAAATAAAGAGGCAATTGGTACAAATAATATAGAGGAACCAAACCCCGAAACAGTTCCAATGATTTCAGAAACTAATGCAAGAGCAATAAATATGGCATACGTGTCACTCATTGTATTTTTATGGTTTCTTTACAGCAATAAGTTCTCGAATATCATGCGTATGTAAAACTACATCACCGGAAGACATACGTCTTTTTCTTAATACTTCTATCTTACAGAAAAGAGCATTTGGCGCAAAGTAAAAATTTCTCTCCGTTGTGCTGACCTTATTACTATAATATTGAATTGACCACATATACACAGTTGAAAAATTTCCGGCGGCAGTAGTCATTGGATAATTAATCTCACGTATCATGGATGTATCTGCATCGGGTACACTCTGCAAAGTACCTTTTTTCAATGGTCCCACAAGCAGTCTATTCGTGTACGTTACAGCATTTTTCTGATTTGTAAACGAAATAACATTTTCATTAAAAGCAAAATATGATGTATCGGCATACTCAGGAGCAGATATTCTCCGCTCCTGTACTTGAACGCAGGCACCAAGACTTGGATGAGGATAAGCACGATTAAGAATAGTTGTAATGAGAGTGTCTTCATATATCTTTTGCGTTCGATCATTCGTATCTGTTGATATTGTTCTACCTTTATACCAATATTCCGTACCGACAGGTCCATCATACATATAATCAGCCACAGAACGTGAAGCCGTTGTGACAGTAACGGGGTCATCGCTGCCGCAACCAAGTAAAAAGATGATGACAAGCATCAAAAAAATGTGTTTCATAATTTACTTCTTTTATCAGATTTATCAATAATATTTCAATTTAGGTTCATCACAACGAGTAGGAAATAGTCTTTGAAATTTATGGTTTTTTGACCTGTATAAGCTCGATAAGATAGCGTTCAAACGCTTTCTTTCCCGTTGATGTGCTTTTTTCGGACACACGTTCTATTTTACAGATGAGAACCCGGGGCGTGAAATAAAAATTCGAAGTATATTTTTCATTAATATTATCGGATTCCTCACCTTTTACATGAATAGTTGTAAAATTTCCGGCAGGTGTTGTAATAGGCACATCAAGTGCATGAATTTTTGCATTGTCATCATCATCTATATTTTGTACGGTTCCTTGTTCGATTGGTCCTATAAATATTCTATCCATACCCGGACTGCGATCCATATAAACAATAGTATTATTACTTAGCGCATAATATGCAGTGTCAATATAGTCATGAAATTTTCTGTGTTCCGTCACTTGAATACAATTCCCAAGAATCGGGTGATTATAGGCACGATCAATAATAGTCCACACTATTGTGTCACGACGTAGTATTTCTGTCTTACCATTCGTATCTGTTCTACTTCCAACTTGACTATACCAATATTCCGGACCGACAGGTCCGTCAAGCATATAATCAGCCACAGAACGTGAAGCCGTTGTGACAGTAACGGGGTCATCGCTGCCGCAACCAAGTAAAAAGATAATGGCAAGCATC
>JAYRWZ010000121.1:0-15030 GCA_041917875.1 Chloroflexota bacterium
ATACAATGAAAGCACATCGAAGTATGTAGCTTTGTTATTGTGTTCATCTGTACTGTTACATCGTTTTCTTAATTTACAGCGATGTACATGATTAATGTTATTGGTTTACAAGGATTGGAAACGCGGAAAAACAACCCAAACCGCCTCATTTGGAATATATACTAGGATTAAAGTGATTTTGAGGATGTACATGATTGATTTGCACGATTTTCAATGATGTAAACGTATTTTGAACATTAAAACCACTTTTGTTTGAGTATAATTGCAATACAATATTCTGATTAGACCGTTGCGGGGACATCCACCCAATCGCCGCCCGATTGAATAAGAGTGATTAATTCATCTACGGCATATTCCGTGGGGACATTTTTTTTGACTACTTCTTTTCCTTTATAGAGAGTGATTTTTCCGGGACCTGAGCCGACATAACCATAATCGGCATCAGCCATTTCTCCCGGTCCATTGACAATACAGCCCATAATACCGATTTTTACGCCTTTTAAATGAGAAGTGCGCGAGCGAATAAGAGCTGTTGTTTCTTGCAAATCAAAAAGTGTGCGCCCACAAGAAGGGCAAGAAATATATTCGGTTTTTGATATACGTGTGCGTGTTGCCTGTAAAATACCAAATGCTATGTCGTTCATTGTTTTAAGTGAGCGATTATCATGATATGACAGCATAAGCCCATCGCCCAAACCATCGAGTAATAATGCGCCCGCATCGGTAGCTGAGCGCAGCATTATTTCTTCTACTGTGTCGTTTTCCGAAAAAGTATAAGCAATAATTATAGGAGAGTGGATATTACGTAAGAGCAATTCAACAAAAAAGCGTCTTTGTTCTGCCATGGCACTTGCATTTTCCGTGGTCAATATTCCCACGCAGGTTGCATCATTGCGCAATATATCAAAAACGGCTTCATTGTAATGCCCTGCATCAATTTTTATAAAATTCTTTATGGCAGAGCGTTCTTGAATTGTCGTATATGATTCGGTTGTGAATAATGGATAATGCTGCGGTTTTTCCTTTTGCCAATATTCGGCATCTTGAATAATGCCCAAAGTGCCCGGAATTTCAAATGGCAACGATTGTGTACCGAGATAGATATAATCACAAGCCATATCGGCAATATTCCATTTATCCAATGGAACGGAATAGCCATAGCCGACGCGAAAAATATGCGCAGGGTTTTCGATGGTAAATCGTGAAAAATCGGCAATAATGCGCGGCACATTTTTTCCGCCTATTGCGCTGACTTCATGGCTTTCGCGACGTGAATAATGATAGGGGTCAATGGGATATACCGTAATCGGTGCAATGGGCTTTTGCTTTTGACGGCGCTCATTGTACGGTGCAATTAATCGTTGTGCCACAGGAATTTCCGCTTCGGGTTCTTCAGTAAGAGAAACACGCACCGTATCGCCCAGTCCGTCTTCGAGCAAAGCACCAATGCCAACCGCCGATTTTATGCGTCCGTCTTCGCCGTCGCCGGCTTCGGTAACACCCAAATGCAACGGATAAGCCATACCATTATTCATCATTGTTGCAACCAATAAACGATATGCCTGCACCATCACTTGTGCATTGCTCGCTTTCATCGAAATAACGATATTATGATAATCAAATTCTTCGCAAATGCGGATAAATTCCATTGCCGATTCGACCATGCCCAGCGGTGTGTCACCATAACGACTTAATATTCTGTCCGATAAAGAGCCGTGATTGGTTCCGATGCGCATAGCGGTTCCATAGTCTTTGCAAATTTTTACGAGAGGGATAAATTTTGTACGTATGCGCTCTAATTCACGATTATAGGTGTCGTCGGAATATTCAATAAATTCAAATTTCTTTTTATCGGCATAATTCCCCGGATTCACACGCACTTTTTCGACAAGACGTGCTGCAATTTCCGCTGCATTGGGGGTAAAGTGAATATCGGCAACAAGGGGAGTAGTATAGCCGCGTTCACGTAATATTTTTTTTATGTTGCCCAAATTTTCTGCTTCATCTTTGCTTGGTGCCGTAATACGCACTAATTCACAGCCGGCTTCTATCATACGAATTGATTGCGCCACGGTGGCTTCCGTATTCATAGTGTCGGTGGTGGTCATGGATTGCACCCGAATAGGATTGTTGCCGCCCATACACATATCGCCAATACGTACTTCCCGGGTAATAAAACGTGTATATTCCGTTAATGAATGACAATATGGCTTATTCGATTGTGAGAACATAAGACTTCAAAATTACTGAATGCTGAAAACGGGAGAAGATATTGTTGCTTATACGATATTACATTTTTTTACTAACTTCATAGAGAATTTTCTTTTCGCGATCGCTAAGACTTTTATAGCCGCTGCTCGAAATTTTATCCAATATCCTGTCTATTTCTGTTTGGGTTATTTCATCGCCATTGGAAATGCAGTAACCGGATCCTTTTTCTGAACACTCTTGGGAAGTATCGTGTTTTTTATAAAGGGAATAGATATTACGTTTTTTTTTTCTCTGTATAGATTTTCCGCCTCGTGAGAAGGGACGCATTATTGCATCAAGGAAAGAAAAGATGCGCAAATCATCGCCGTGCTTAAGAAGCATATAGCCAAAAAATGCACCGCCCAAATGCGCAAAATGTGCTACACCGGAATTAGGGCTGAAAATCCCTTGCAATAAATCAATACCGCCGTAAATCAAGACAAATATTTTTGCCGGGATAGGAAAAAATATCGGGAACATCATAATCGGGCGATCCGGAAAAGTCAAACCAAATGCAAGTAATAGACCGAAAATAGAACCTGATGCGCCCACTGTCGGAACTAATTGTGCATCCGGCAATAATGAGGTGGCAAGTTGTATGAGTCCCGCTCCAACGCCGCTCAAAAGGTAAAATTGTACAAAACGCCGTGTGCCCCATACATTTTCTAATTCAACACCGAATATCCACAAAGCGAACATATTCCAGAATAAATGACCTATATCTGCATGCATAAATTGATAGGTAATCAATTGCCACGGATAAAATGCACCTGTTTGAATATGTTGCAGAGCAAAGAAATACCTAAAATACTGCCACAATGATTCGCCGTCAATAACAAGGGTCGAAAAAATCAGCGTGTCTGTTAAAAACACCAAAATATTTGTTAACAATAAAAATTTAATCATGGGAGGGAAAAAAGAGAACCCTCCCATTTTTGGTGTATATGGTTGTCGTGAATCGTAATAGTTGGGCATAGTACCTACCCAGTGAGTGAAACATGCCGGTAGGACGTTCCGTTGCCGACGCTATTTTGATTATGGTTGCGTGATGAGTGCTTGAACCCCGGGCAATGGTTTACCTTCTAAAAATTCAAGGGAAGCTCCGCCACCCGTAGAAACATGGCTTACTTGTTTTTCTAAACCGAATTGTGCTATGGCAGCGGCGGAATCTCCGCCCCCGATGACGGTTATTGCGCCGTGGGAAGTTGCTTGGGTTAAGCTTTGCGCCACCGCCAAAGTGCCTGCCGCAAAATTACTCATCTCGAAAACGCCCATGGGTCCATTCCACACAATAGTTTTGGATGAAAGTATTGCTTCGCTGTATGCAGCGCATGTTGCCGGACCAATATCCAAGCCCATCCAACCCGCCGGTATATGTTCTACGGTGACAATCTGATGCTCGGCTTCATTGGAAAAAGCATTGGCAATAATGGTATCGGTGGGTAAAACTAAGCGCACATTTTGACTGTGGGCAAGTTCAAGAATTTCTTTGGCTAAGCCAACTTTATCGGTTTCCACCAAGGAAGAGCCCGTTTCATAGCCCATAGCTTTATAAAAGGTAAACATCATGCCACCGCCGATGAGTATCGTGTCACAAGTATTTATCAGTTGGCGAATTACATCAATTTTGCCGGAAACTTTCGAGCCGCCGAGTATAGCGGTGAAAGGTCTTTGGGGTTTGCCAAGAGCATCGCCCAGATATTGCAATTCTTTTTGCATCAATAATCCGGCTGCACGCTCGCTAAAGTGGGATGCCATACCCGTTGTGGTGGCATGGGCGCGATGGGCTGTGCCAAAGGCATCATTGACATATATATCACCCAAATCCGCTAAGGATTGAATAAATGCGGGGTCATTACTTTCTTCTTCGGCATAAAAACGTACATTCTCCAAGAGAACAATATCGCCGGGTTGCGCTGTCGCAATCACCGCTTGTGCTGTTGCACCAATGCAATCGTCCGCAAAATGCACTTGGGCTGTGGTCAAGGTGCGCAAATGTGCAGCCACCGGTGCTAAACTATAGGTAAGATTGCGCTTACCTTTGGGGCGACCAAGATGCGACATCAAAATAACTATTGCGCCGCGAGTGCGCAGATTTTCTATGGTCGGCAATGATTCCACAATGCGTTTGTCATCGGTAATTGTGCCGTCTTCCTGCAATGGCACATTAAAATCAACACGTACTAAGACTTTTTTGCCGTGAACATCCAAATCGGTGACTGATCGTATCATGAGTAAAATCCTTGAGAGAAATGAGTAAAATCGTATTCAAAAATAAAAGGAATAATGGGAAGAATCAGCCGATGAATGGTAAAGAGTAGGGGAAAGAGGGAGTTGTTTGAGTGATTTCTACCGATAATAGTTGACGCAATACTAGAACCTTCACATGCATATTATAGGATGTAATCTCATAGTTTAACCAACGAAAATTCTGGGTTTATGGTGGACGGGAAAACGCACCGAGCGAGCAAGGAAACACATTCGATGGGCTTGTTCATGCAGTTCCAATGCTTTTTCTCTCATAGAATCGTGCAGTACCGTGATGTGCGGATATAAAGTGATTTCAGTAAACTCACCGCTTCCATCCGGATTTTCTTTCATAATGCCGACAGCGGCATCATTATATGTCTGCACAATTATTCCGGCATCAGCACACAGATGCAGATACCAGAGCATATGGCAGCTTGCTATTGAAGCAATGAATAATTCTTCCGGATTATATCGGGATATATCACCGCGAAAAGCGGGATCGGACGAACATAATAATAATGGTTTACCCTCAACCTGAACGGTGTGATTACGGGAATAGGAACGATAATCGGTTGTTCCTGAACTGTCAGCCCATTCTATGATGGTTTTGTAGTGATGGTGCATAGCGAGATGGAAAATCAAGTGTTTTTCGTAAATTGCATGTAACATGCTCCCTCCGCTTCCCATAAGAACAGCGCGCTTAGAGGGGGCATTATACTTTTAGAAGTCTCTTCATCGCAATAGATGATTTAACAAGACCTCATGAAATTGCTCTCATGAGGTCTTGTGTTTTTGTACTGATGTAGAGTAGTTTATGAGCAACCGCTGGTTGTGCCGCAATCATCACATACCGTGCAACTGCCATTACGTTTTACGCGCATGGATGCACAATTCGAGCATTGTTCGCCGGTATATCCTTTGGCTTTGGCTTCATAAACTTTCGATTTTGTGCCGCCATTGCTGTGGGTGCTGCTGATGGATTCTACTGTTTCGGCAACTAAATCGGTCATGACCGGATTATCGAAGTCAAGATGTAATGTCGGTAATTTACTTTCGACAGGTTTAGCTTTTTTATTGCCATTGCCATTGCCGTTACCATTTTCGGATACTTCATCCACCGCTTTTACATGAACAAAATCCGTGCGTTTCAGATAATCATAGCCAATGGAACGGAACACATAATCAAGGATTGATGTAGAGTTTTTGATTGCCTCATGCCCTTGCACATTGCCTGCGGGTTCAAAACGTGTGAATGTGAAAGTGTCCACAAGTTCTTCAAGCGGCATACCGTATTGCAATGCTTTGGAAGCCAATACAGCAAAACAATTCATAAGTCCTTTGAAGGAAGCGCCTTCTTTGTACATATCAATAAAGATTTCGCCGAGTGAGCCATCTTCATATTCGCCTGTACGCAAAAAGACTTTATGACCGCCGACCATTGCCTCACGCACATGACCTGTACGTTTTTTGGGTAAACGACGACGTTCCGCACGATGATAGACCCTTTCAACAATGCGTTCTTGCACTTCGCGCGGTCCTTTTGATTCATCTAAACTGTCTTCATCGCCCAGCATAATCACTTCATCTATCATGTCATCAGAGGAAGAATTAAGGGGTTGGGATAATTTGGAGCCGTCACGATAGAGTGCAATTGCTTTGACCATGAGCTTCCATGATTGCATATAGACATTGTCCACGTCTGCGACCGTTGCATCAGCCGGCATATTCACCGTTTTGCTGATGGATCCGCTGATGAAGGGCTGTGCCGCCGCCATCATACGCACATGTGCCATATAATCAATATAGCGTTTGCCATGTTTGCCGCATTTATTGGCGCAATCGAAAATAGGCAGATGCTCGTCTTTGAGATGAGGCGCCCCTTCAATCATCATCGTACCGCAGATATAATCATTGGCTTTTTCTATTTCATCTTTGGTAAAGCCAAGTTCACGAAGCATATCGAAAGAAAAATCGTCAAGTTGTTTATCGGAAAAACCGAGAGAATGGCAGAAATCTTCGCCGAGAGCCCATTTATTAAAGGCAAACTTTATATCAAAAACATTATCTAATTGTTTTTCGATAATTTCGATTTTATCATCGGGGAATCCTTTTTCTTGTAAGCGTTTACGGTTAATGGCAGGGCATCCGACCAATGTGCCGTGACCTTTGCAATACTTTTCAATATCATCAATTGCTTTTTCGGAATAACCAAGATTCACAAGTGCTTTGCGTACCGATTGATTGACAATTTTGAAATAACCGCCGCCGGCAAGTTTTTTGAATTTCACAATAGCAAAATCAGGTTCGATGCCTGTGGTATCACAATCCATCACAAGTCCGATTGTTCCTGTGGGAGCAATAACGGAGACTTGGGCATTACGATAGCCATATTGTTCACCCAGTTCAAGGGCATTGTCCCATGCTTTGCGTGCTGCAGCAACTAATGGAGCGGGGCATATTTCTTCATCAATACCCATAGGATAGACGGTAAGTTGCTCATACTCTTCGGTGGGTGCATTGTAAGCGGCGCGGCGATGATTACGCATAACACGCAACATGGATTCCGCATTGCGCTCATAACCGGGGAAAGTGCCGACATCACGTGCCAATTCAGCGGAAGTAGCATACGATTCACCGGTCATGATAGCCGAAATAGCACCGGCAATGGCAAGTGCTTTGGGTGAATCATAGGGAATACCGGCAACCATAAGAATAGTTCCTAAGTTGGCATATCCCAAACCCAGCGTGCGAAATTCATAGCTTAACTGTGCAATTTTCTTTGAAGGGAATTGTGCCATAAGTACTGAAATTTCAAGTACTACAGTCCATAATTTTACAGCATGACGGAAATCATCGGTTTGAAAATTACCAGCTTCGCTCACAAAATGGTTTAGGTTGATAGAAGCAAGGTTACATGCCGTATCATCAAGGAAAGCGTATTCTGAGCAAGGATTAGTGCCATTGATACGACCATCTGCGGGGCATGTATGCCATTCATTAAATGTTGTATCGAATTGTAAACCCGGATCTGCGGATTTCCACGCACTCATATTGATTTTTTGCCATAGGTCACGTGCGCGAACTTTGCGGGCAACTTCACCATTGGTGCGCCAGCGCAATTCCCACATTTCATCGCGCTCAACAGCACGCATAAAGTCATTGGTCACACGCACGGAGTTATTGGAATTTTGCCCCGAAACGGTAATATATGCCTCTGATTCATAATGCGTGTCGAAGGCATCAAAATCCAAGGCAGTATAACCTTGTTCCACAAGAGCAAGTGTGCGCATGATATAATTGAGCGGCACTCCTCGATGCACGGCATTATGAACAAGTTTATCCAAGACCGGATTTGTTTTTCGGTTGGTGCCATTGGCAAGTGCTTCAGCCATAATGGCTTTTAAGAATGTGGAGCAAATTTTGGAGCCGGAAACCAAAGCGGCAACTTTTTCTTCTTCCTTTGCTTTCCATTCGATAAATGCTTCAATATCGGGGTGGTCAATATTGACAATGACCATCTTTGCTGCACGCCTTGTTGTTCCGCCGGATTTAATAGCCCCCGCTGCCCGATCGAAAATTTTAAGAAAACTCATTAAGCCGGACGAATAGCCGCCACCGCTTAATTTTTCACCGGAGCCGCGCAAGTTAGAGAAATTAGACCCTGTGCCGCTGCCGAATTTGAAGATACGCGCTTCACGTGTTACTAAATCGAAGATACCGCCTTCATTCACCAAGTCATCATCCACCGATTGGATAAAACAAGCATGGGGCTGCGGATGTGTATATGAATCGCTTGACTTTGTCATTTCTTTTGTTTCGGGGTCAACATAATAATGACCTTGGGGATTACCTGTAATATTATAGGCATAGTTAAGACCCGTATTGAACCATTGCGGTGAATTTGGCGCCGCCATTTGCTTCAAAAGCATATAGCTTATTTCATCATAAAAAGTTTGAGCATCTTCGGCTGAATTGAAGTAACCGTATTGCTCACCCCAATGCCTCCAGCATCCGGCAAGACGATGCACAACTTGGCGCACAGAATTTTCCGCACCTGTTTTTTGTTTGCCGTTTTCGTCCAAAACTGGATTGCCCTCTTTATCAACCAAGGGCACGCCGGCTTTACGAAAATATTTTTGAGCTAAAATGTCGGTTGCTACTTGCGACCATTGTGACGGCACCTCTATGTCTTGCATATTGAACACAGTAGAGCCGTCGGTATTGCGCAGTACCGATGCGCGTATAGTATAGTCGAATTGGCTGTACGGGCTGATTCCCGGCTGCGTAAAGCGACGAGCTATATTCATGAGTACCTCTTGAGGTAAAGTATTAAAAAAAGAATAAACGTTTTAAGTAATGTGCATAAAAGATCGCTCCATTGATGCACCACTACTGTATGTATTGTACCAACACTATTGCAAATAAACGATGTATGACCTATGAAAGATGTACAATCCCTCATGACGGTCATAGAAATCGGTATGAATCCCTTGCGGTAGGTCGCATTGAAATGCGCTGCAAATCCCAAACGCAAATTACAGGTTTATTCTGACATGATTCAATGAATTTTTTTAATGTGGAAAACTTTTTTCTCTTGGCGTTTATTCGCCACATCTGCTGCCATGTTAATGATTTTCCATGTTCTTGAAAATGCTATAATTACTCATCAGCCACCGTAAACACTTTCTTATCGAGAACAGACATATTATCGTATCAATGCGTCGGGATGACCCGATTTCATTTCTTCGTTCAGTTGCTTATAATCAATCGTACCTCTGTTTTTTACAAGATGATTGGCTATGACAATTGCCTTTAACAAACGCTTTGCCGATGTGACGGGTATGGCAATAATGTGAAGCAGAGTGCGCTTTTTGCCCGCTGTTAAACCTTGAAAATAGCGTTGTGCTTGCTCATCAATTGCTAAAACTTCCTTAAACTCGTCCGGCATAGGCAATCCATACTCGCTTGTATCTGCCCATAACTCGACCAAAAGCGTATCGCCCGTTTCAAGTCCCAATGTTTTGCAATGTGATTTGTTGATAGTACAACCCAAATGACCTCGAACAACATAGACGATCCCACATTGATATTCAACCTGATTGTTTAAGCGACAGACAACGCGTCGAGAACCGTCAGCAGAAGTTAATGCCCGTGCTATATCATCGGGAACTAAAAAATGCCGCATCCACAGATTATTGTCCGAAGAAGAAACCTTGCTCGTAAACTCATATTTCATAGATTGTTACACTAAAATGAGTAAATGATTGTTTTGTAGAAAATACCATGCCATCGCCTAGGAAATCGTAATGTCATCGGTGGAATTATGACAAAGTACCAAGGGTATAGATGAAGAATACCTTGCTCGAAAATAATAAATAAATTTAACAATTTGTACATTATTGCACAAAATGTTAAATTTGTATGGCATTTTACATGGCAGTACACATCTCTTCATTTGGGGCAAATCTTTATCATTCCATGAATCAAAATCCTCCATTTCAACATTATATGCAGTGTGAATATTCCTGTTTTGAAGAAAAACAGAAACTTCAAGCACAAAAAATGTTTCCTTTGTGCAAGTTTTCTTTCATTGAATCGTCGGAAGCGCGTAATTTTGCGGAAACTTATGAAACAATAATAGTTTCTGTGTTGCAACACGACATTGTATAACTAAGTAAGGAGATTTGATGACAGAGAAGAAAGAAGCAAAGCAGCAACAGACCAAAGATCGTATAGTCGAGGTCGCCTTGGAGGAGTTTTGTCGTTTTGGTTTTAGCCGAGTCACCATGGATGAACTTGCCGTCAAATTAGGCATGAGCAAAAAGACATTATATCAGCATTTTTCGGGCAAAGAGGATGTGTTGAAGTGTGTTCTGGATATGCGTCGTTCGGAAATGGACTGCAAAATCAATCCCATCATCCATGACAGCAGCATTAATTTTATCGAGAAGATGGTTTTGGTTTCCACTTTGATCAGCAATGAATTTGAGCGGGTAAGCCCGGTATTGCTGGAAGATATGCGTCGCCATGCGCCGGAACATTTCCGTATTATGGAAGAATGGCGCAGAAAAAAGATAGAAGAAGAATTCGGTTACTTCATTCGCGAGGGGCGGGAAAAAGGTATGTTTCGCAATGATATTCCTGATGAAGTTCTGATTTTGATGTACACAGTGTTAGTAGAAAATATAGTCAGACCGGAAGTTCTTGCAAAAGCACCATTATCGCCTGCGCAAATGTGTCAAGCATTGGTAAAAGTATTTTTTGAGGGCGTAATGACCACAGTAGGAAGAATGGAATGGTCACAAAAGGGGCAGCATCTTTTTCGACAAATAGGTGGTCCGCCATTGGCATTGTCCATGCCGCAACCATAAAAAGTATTATATAAAAATATCTCGGAGTAGTATTTCAATGAGAAAAAAAATAGTAGGAATTTTTGCACTCGGCGCGATTATCTCATCGCACATAGTGCAAGCCCAGACAATGACATTAACGCTTGAGGAAGCTTTACAAAAAGGAAAAGAGTCCAGCAGACAATTAAAAATTGCTGAGAGCAAAGTGGTGCAAGCAAAAGAAATGGTGGATGAGGCAGCGTCAAATCGCTTGCCTACACTCAAATTTCAAGGTGGTTATGCGCGATTAAGCGATGTGCCGGTATTCTCTTTCCAATTACCATTTGGTAATAATCAAGAAGTTACTATTGCCCCGGTTATTCTGAATAATTACCAATTAAAATTATCGGTACAGCAACCTATTTACACCGGTAACAGAATCGAAAGTATGGTGGATGCTGCTCGTTATTCTGCGCAAGCCGCTGAAATTGAAAAAAATCGCGATAAATATGATGTCAGTTATTCAATCAAAAATTCTTACTGGACATTGTACAGAGCCGTAGAATTTAAGAAAGTTGTAGAAGAAAGCATAGAAATGCTCGGTGCACGAATAAAAGATGCCGAGGTACTTGAAAAAAATGGTATGCTTACCCGCAATGATGTTTTGAAAATTCAAGTACAACTTTCCGACGCAAAAACCCGCTTAATCGAAGCCGAGAACAATATTCAATTATCAACGGTTTCTCTCAATAATTTGCTCGGTCAACCACTGACAACCGCAATTACCACTTCCACCCAACCAATAGGTAATTCAGCAACCATGCCGACTTTGGATAATATTATCGTGGATGCAAAAAAATCGCGTGCCGACATACAAGCTACGGAATATAGAATAAAAGCAGCTCAAGAAAATATATCGGCACAACAAAGTAATTATTATCCGCAAATATTTTTTGGAGGTAATCTGTATTACAATAATCCCAATCAGCGTATTTTACCGAATCGTGAACAATTCGACGCAACATGGGATGTGGGGGTGCAGGTTTCTATGGATTTATGGAATTGGGGACAAACGGCAAATAAAGTAGGGCAAGCCGAAGCACAATTTGCTCAAGCTAAAGAATCGCTCGGTTTATTGCAAGATGCTATCAATGTTGAAGTGACGCAAGCATTTCTCACCATGCGCCAAATGTCTGAAAAAATAAATGTTGCAAAACAAACAGTAGAACAAGCAACGGAAAACCAACGTGTTACGGCACAAAGATTTAAAAATGGCATTGCGACAAGCACAGATGCTTTAGATGCCGATTTTACCCTTATGCAATCGAAAGTAAATTATACGCAAGCACTCGTGGACTTTGAGATGGCTTTTGCTCGTTTGCGCAAAGCTCAAGGTCTTGAATAATCTTATTAACAATTTCTCGGAATATACATAATCACATACTTATGAAAAAAATACTCACCTTAGTTGTTATAGTCGGCATTGCCGCAGTAATGGTGGTCACGCTTGTTAATAATAAAGCAAAAAGTGAAGCCAAATTAAACGAAAATGTTATTCAAACAGTATTTCCGGTCAAAACGGTTGCTGTTCAACAAGAAACACTTTCCGATGAATTGTCATTGGTCGGCACAGTTATTCCGCATAATGACATTGTTGTCTTGTCGGAAACACAGGGGCGCATACTTAAATCGAATATTGAAGTTGGCAGCCGTGTGTCGGCGGGAAGTGTCTTGTTTGAGGTTGATGATGAGCTGAAACGTGCGGCTGTTATGCAAGCAGAAGCAAATTACGAAAAAGCAAAAAAAGACCTTGAGCGTTATCAGGAATTATCAAAACAAAAAGCAATACCGGATGCGCAACTCGACGCCGCATTATTAGGATATAAATCGGCGGAAGCGTCGCTTATAATGGCAAAACGTCAATTGCGCGATACGAAAATCACAAGTCCTATTTCGGGTATTGTTGCAGCACGTCAAGTAAATCTCGGCTCGAATGTCGGCAATAATACGCCTGTGGCGAATATAGTGGATGTCAGTCGTATGAAAATTAAAATTAATGTCGCAGAGCGTGATGTCTTTAAACTTGATGTCGGTAATTCCGTAGAGGTGCTCAATGACCAATTACCGGGCAAAATATTCGACGCAAAAATTATATCAATCGGTGCAAAAGCCGATGAAGCACATACATATCCCGTGGAAGTGCTTTTATCAGACCCGACTGCATTTAAGTCCGGTATGTTTGCCAGAGTCAATTTCAGTTCTATAAAAGCTGTGCCGGCATTGGTTGTGCCTCGTGAAGCGATAATCGGTTCGGTTCGCAATGCACAAATCTATGTGGTGCAAGATAATAAAGCTGTTTTGAAAAAAATAGTATGCGGCGTGGAAAGTGGCGGCAAAATAGAAGTAGTGCAAGGTTTGAACCAAGGCGAAAATGTTGTTGTCACAGGGCAAAACATTATTAATGACGGCTATAAAGTCACAATACAACACTAATAACCTCTTACCACAGAAAAAGGAAAATAACTATGACTTTAACAGAACTTGCCATAAAAAGACCATCGCTCATTGTGGTATTATTTGCCATCTTGGGTATATTAGGGCTTTTTGGTTATACACAATTAAATTATAATTTATTACCAAAGTTCAGCCCGCCCTTTATTTCAATTTCTACGGTATATCCCGGCGCAGCACCGCAAGAAGTGGAAACGACGGTAACAAAAATTATTGAAGATGCCGTTTCAGGTGTGGATAAAATAAGCTCGGTGATTTCGCGATCATACGAGGGTGTGTCCTTTGTTCAAATTGAATTTACACAATCGGCAAAAACAGACATTGCTTTACAAGATGTAATCCGTATGGTAAATCAAGTAAACAGCCAGCTGCCTACGGGAATCAAACAACCTGTCGTGACAAAATTTAATCCCGATGAATTACCCATTTTACGTATGGGTGCAACATCAAATTTAAAACAGCGTGATTTTTATCAATTTCTCCAAGATTATGTGAAGCCCGAACTTTCTAAAGTGGCGGGTGTGGGAAATATTACCTTAATCGGTGGTGAAAAACGTGAAATCAAAGTAAATCTGGACGCTGCCAAGGTGAGGTCTTACGGTTTGTCTTTGACACAAATTCAACAAGCAATCAATGTGGGCAATCTTGATTTTCCAACGGGAAATATTAAAGAAAATGCCACACAGTTTGTGGTTCGCATAGCCGGAAAGTATTCTTCCGTTGAGGAATTATCACGCCTTGTGGTGGGGCGCTCCCGTCAGGGCGGCGATATTCGCTTATCCGACATAGCAGAAGTGGCCGACGGTGTAAATGAACGCACGACCTATAATCGTATCAACAACAGAGAATGTGTTGGTATCTACGTGCAAAAACAATCAGATGCCAATGCTGTGGAAATGTCGAAAGTAGTAAAGAAAAAAATTAAAGAAGTCTTAGAAAAGCACAAAGACATCAATTTACAAATTGATATTGCCTCGGATTCATCCGATTTTACGCTTGAAGCCGCCAATGCAGTGCAATTTGATTTAATGCTTGCCGTTCTTATCGTTGCGGCGGTAATGTTTTTATTCCTTCACAGTTTGCGTAATTCGCTCATTGTGATGATTTCTATCCCGGCTTCATTAATTTCAACATTTGTGTTTATTTGGGCTTTCGGTTTTTCATTGAATTTGATGACTTTATTGGGGTTGTCGCTTGTTATTGGTATTCTGGTGGATGATTCTATTGTTGTTTTGGAAAATATTTATCATCATTTGGAAAGGGGCGAGGATAAAGTTACGGCATCCATCAAAGGGCGCAATGAAATTGGTTTTGCCGCACTTTCGATTACATTGGTGGATGTTGCGGTGTTTTTACCTTTATCACTTGTGACGGGGCTTATCGGCAATATTATGCGTGAGTTCGCGCTTGTTGTTGTTGTTTCAACGCTTATGTCATTGGTCGTTTCTTTTACCATCACACCGATTCTTGCATCTCGTTTTGCAAAAATTCAGGAATTAACCAAAAATACATTATTCGGACGACTTGGTTTGGCATTTGAAGCAATGTTTACATGGATTCAGCGTGAATATGGAAAAATCATCGGTTGGGCTTTGAAAAATAAATGGACACAGGGAACGGTAGTCTTGGGATCACTGTCAACATTTCTGATTATCGGTGTTTTATTTTACATGAAATTAATTCCCGTCGA
>JAYRWZ010000122.1:0-9038 GCA_041917875.1 Chloroflexota bacterium
ATCGCCATTTCGGGCATGGCTGCAAAATCCGGCACTGAAGTGGGTACTTTGGTTGGGTATTATAACAACATTTGTGTATCTGTTCTTCTATGGAAGGCGTAAACAAAGAATTATTCCTGTGATTACAGCCCCATCTAATATGACACTGGAATTCACCAAAACGGTTGGCAGTTTATATTTTGAACATGGCAATCATAAAAATCTTGCAGAAAAGAAAATTCTTCATTTCTTGGAATTTATCCGTTCGCGCTTTTATGTGAAAACGAATGAGCTCGATCAGAATTTTGTGCAACTTTTGGCAGAGCGCAGCAATTTAGACATTGTTCAGTTGAACCAACTCATTGCCCATATACGCTCAATTCGCTCATCAGCATCAATCTCGGAGGAATCGTTGGTGGCACTTTCAGCGTCTATTGACCGTGTTTACAGACATTGTGGTGAATACAAAGAGAAGTGAAAGTTTTTGTCATTGTAACAATGTTCCCGTTTGCGGTTTACTCTTTTTGTAACTGTGTGGAAGAATATGAAACGTATATACTCTGATATGTCTGATGATGAACTTTTTGGTCTTATGGGTCAAGATTCCCATAAAGCCGAAGGGTGCTTTGCAGAGTTATATGCACGTCATTCGCCGCGCGTTAATGCTTATTGTAAGCGTATAATGGGAGATAGAATGGCAGCCCAAGACGCATTTCAAGAAACGTTTACCAAGTTTTTCAAAAGTGCCTCACAAGAGAGAAACATGACCAATACACCGGCATTTTTGCTGCGAATTGCGAGAAATGTGTGCTTAAACATGAAACGCGGTGAGAAAAAAACGGTAGAAATCGAGGATTTTCACTTACCAAGCGAATCGCCGGCTTATGAAAAAAGTGAGTTGCTGAAACTGATTATGTCTGCTCTTGAGCTTGTGCCCTTTGATTATCGGGAAGCATTTGTGCTGCGCGAATATGACGGGTTGTCCTATCAAGAGATTGCCGATGTGACCGAGACTTCAATGGCAACTGTCAAGATAAGAATTTTTAGAGCAAAAGATAAGTTACGACAAATCCTTGCGCCGTATCTTCATGACTTGAACAAAGTGTGATTATCGTTGCAAGCACAACTGTACGCAAAGAAAAAAAACGAAGGGATACTATAATGGAAGAGTTTACGCCATCCGAAAATCTGATACTGTATCTTGACGGTGAATTGCCTCAAGACCAAGAATTAGATTTGTTTTCGCAGCTCGCATCAAGTGCTGACTTAAGGGCTGAAATGCGTGAGAGCTTGGCAATTCGTGCGGCAATTGGTGGTGATATTGATGCTTTTACGCCATCGGCGGCACAAACGAGTGCTGTGTTTTCCGAATTAGGCTTTACTGCCCCTTATTCCAATCACCAAACTTCGTCGAAAACGTCACGATATATGTGGCTTCCATTACTCTGGCTTTTTGGCGGATTATGTGTGGGTGGAGTCTTAGCTCATTGGTTTACCCAAAGACAATTACAACAACAATTTGCAGAAGAAAAAAGAGCTTTGGAATTTTCCATAGCTCAACTGCAAAAACAAAAAGCCCGCCCCGCAGTAATGTCTTCCGTAGAAGTGAAACCGGAGAATATTGTAAAAAATGACAAACCATCAGTCAAAACAGTTATTGTTTATCGCGATCGCTTTATCCCATCGGCAAGCCAAAACTCTGATACGGATAAATCTGCAATATCGGAACCGGTATATACTCAAAGCGAATCGGTCGAAAATATCAGCACAGCATATAGTCAGCAAGTCTATAATAATAAAAACGATATGATGATGACCTCAAGTCAATTGCCGTCATCTGTTCACAATAATCAACCTGTGACATCCATGTCCTTGTTCCCTAAATTTTGGACACAAATACGAGGTATAGGTACTGTATCACAATATCCGAACATTTCTGCCAATAGCACTATCACAGGTTTAAGCAATGTAAATGTCGCATTGGGGTACTCATTTAATCCAAATATTGCAGCGGGAATAGAAATAGGACGCGAGCCGTTTATGTTAAAGTACAGCGGTACAGTGAATGGACGCTCTGTTCGTTATGAGCAACAAAGTTCAATGCTTCTGGGAGGTATTATCGTACAAGCAAGAACAAACCCGATAGAAAGTATGATGGATATCCAACCGGTTGGCACATTGTTTCTTGGCGGTTCGGAAATTGGAATGATGGGCAGAGTAAGCTCCGGTGTATATTACCCATTAAGTGCAAATGTTTCATTTTATGGCGGCTTAGAGTATTCTCTAATGAATTTTACATATCAGTCCAATTCATTTACCACACAAAAAGTAGGATTTACCTACGGACTGCACATTACATTTTGATAAAAGGTAAATATTATGAGACATATACTTTTCATGTTCTATCTTGGGGCTGTCATATTGGTAAGCAGCGGATGTAAAAACCCTACGGAGTTAGATGGCGATCCTCCAATAGTCATCAAAGATCCTGTTCCACCTGTCATTCTTACGCCATTTGATGTTAGAGGTGAAGGGGATTATGATGGATTTACCGATGATGTACGATGGCAAGCAAGGGAATTTCGTCGAGTAAGTGCGACATTAGATACATCGGATGAAAAAAGAGTATTGCTGACATTGCGTGGTGCTATTGCTGCGGGTACTATGAACTTTTCACAACAAAAACTTCAGCCGGGTCGTTTATTTCATGAAATCAAAGAAATAGTGTTCAAATGCGACAGTTTGCCGATAGCGCAGCCCTTTTTGCGTGATGATTTGATTGATAATCGGGTTGAAATACTATTTCTTGTGAAGACATATGACCGAAAAATGAATGGAGTTCTTGATACAAACACGCGTTACATTCCGCTCAGTGCTCTTGATCAATTCAGTACATTTAGCATGAGGATACAGCATAGATTGTTATTGCCCAACAGTTCGGATCGCAAATTAGTTGTTCTTAAATGTGATTTTGGCATTCTTTTCCCCCCGGGGCTACAAGGTGGCAGAAAAGTTAAGTTGAGTGGTCGCTCAGAGTTATTCCTTAAAATGCCATAAAAACATCTCAAATTCAGAATGCATTTTCAATATGGCGAATGATTGGCGGTTCTACGGAGCATTCCATGGCAATGACATCGAAGCGGCAAGCCGTACCCCAACGATTGTGTGTGTAAAGAAAGCCCTCGGCTGCTCGTCGTAATGCCTTGATTTTACTTGGTGTGACTGCATATTCCGGCTCTCCGTAAAGAGCGTTCCAACGCGCCTTCACTTCAACAAATACCAGTATGTCTTCAAGGTGAGCTATGATGTCAATTTCTCCGTGTTTGCCAAAATGAAAATTGCGTTTGACGATTTTATAACCGCACTTTTCAAGATATTCGACTGCTTTTTCCTCGGCGAGTGCGCCTTTATCACGCAGATTCTCGGAAGTCGGCTTGGTGTGATTTGGTGTTTCTTCCATTGCTTTTATTAGGTTTACAGGACAAAAATAGAAACTAATTCCTTGAAAAACCAAGAAAATTGGGTAAAAAACAGATTCTAATCGGTGAAAAGCCGTATTTTTGTGCCCGCTAATCCAAATCCATTAGCGGATTGTCGGCATTGACTATTCGAGGATGGATTCTTTTTTTGCAGCAAATAACAAGTTTCATCAATATTTTTACAGACAAGGAGAAGCAGAAGCTATGGGCGTATTGACGCGCATGAGAGAGGTATCTCCCTTCATTATCGGAGCGGGTGTTATTATTTTTATCGGGTTTATGGCTTTCGGAGATGTGCCATGGACACAGATAACATCCGGAAATAATCAAAATGTAATTGGTATCGTTAATGGCACAGAGATTCCCTATGATGAGTTTCTGAAAAGAGTTCAACAAATGGTTGATCAACAAAGACAAGGTAAACCTGATGCAGAGGTTGACGATACACAAATACGGCAGCAAGTGTGGGATCAAATGGTACAAGAGCTTCTTATCAAACAAGAAGCAGAACGTGCCGGCATTGCTGTCAGTGACCAAGAGATGATTGATATTATGATTGATAACCCGCCGGATTATCTGACGCAAAGTTTCAAGGATTCCACCGGTACCTTCGACAGAAAACGCTATTTACAAGTGATCACAAACCCGGAATCAATCGGCGAAGAAATTGCAAAAGCACAGCAACAAGGACGCTTAGATCGGTCTATCAATCCCGATTCGGAAGTTGTGAAACTCAAATCACAATTACTCCTCATTGAAAAAGGTATTCGCGAATCGAAGGTTGCCGAAAATCTTCAATTGGCTTTAGGACTTTCTAACTCGATCATGTCACCAACTTTTGTAAAACAAAAATATGTAGCTGAAAATTCAGTGGCTGATATGCGCTATATTGTTTTCGACGGAAATTCGGTACCGGATAAAGATGTTACTGTTACACCACAAGAAGTTGAGGCATATTATGCGAAAAATAAACAATATTACAAACAAAAACCTGTTCGTAAACTGAAATATTTGGCATTCAATATAGTACCTTCGAAAGAAGATTCGGCAAGTACACGCAAAAAAATTAATGCTCTTGCTACGTCAATGCAAAAAGTGGTCACGCCCGAGCAAAAAGATTCTTTGTATATGTATTTCAGTACTAAATTTCCTGTAAATAAAATATCGTTCACCGGTGTACAGGGGCTTGATCCGGTACGTAAAGCGTTTATTCTTGGTCGTGCACCAAAAGATATAGTCGGTCCGGTTAATTTGTCGGACGGTACATATTTCTTTTATATAGACAGCACGCGTACAGGGGTTAATGAATTAGCAAGTGTTGCCCATATTTTAATAAGAGCAAACAATAATAAAGATAGTGCAAAAACAATAGCAAATGATGTCTATAAAAAAATTAAAGGCGGTGCAGACTTTGCTGAGTTAGCGCGTACAATGTCACAAGACCCGGGTTCTGCTCAAAAAGGTGGTGTTTATGAATTTTTCCCGAAAGGTCGTATGGTTAAATCTTTTGAGGAAGCATCGTTTAACAATCCGATAGGAACTCTTGTTCCGCCAGTCGAAACCGAATACGGTTATCATGTGATTAAAGTACTTGATAAATCCTCGGATGAAATTTCATATTCGGAATTTAAGTTCACAACTTCCATTTCAACTGCGACAAAAAATAAAATTCGCTTAGAAGCAAGAAATGCTAAACAACTTCTGGAAAATGGTCAAAATATTGATTCATTAGCCAAAACATTGAAACGTGTTTCATCGGAAACACCGTTTTTTGAGCGTTCAACACCTGTGCTCAGCTCAATCGCTTTGACAGATTTTGCTTTTAGTAATGATATGAATGCTGTTTCTGAACCACGCGAATTGAAAGGTTTCGGTATCATCGTTGCGCAAGTCTCTCAAGTGCGTACTCGCGGTGTGAAACCAATCGAGGATGTTACCGAAGAAATCACGGCAGAGTTGAAAAGAGTGAAACGTTTAGACATAGTGAAAAAACGAGCCGATGCTTTATATGCCAAGATAAAAGGTCAGCCGATTGATGCCGCGATGAATGCAGATCCAACCATAGAGATACGCAATGTGGCTCAATTAAAAGACAATGGCAGCATACCGGGGTATGCGAGTGATGCGTCGTTTACTGCTCAAGTTTTTGCAAAACCATCATTCAATAAAGCATCTGAGCCGATTCGCGGACAAAATGCTTACTTTATTGCTCAAGTGAATACTTTACAAAAAGCGGATGAGGCAAAATTTGCAACCGAGTCAAAGCAATTATATGATCAATTATCAAATCAGGCAAAAGGCAGTGCATACTATCGTTGGTTTGCTAAAGTAAAAGAAAATGCCGACATTCAAGATTTCAGAGCCAAGTTCTATAATGACTAAGCTGAAGTTCGATAGTTAATCGTCCGAACCTCACGAATTTTTCGTGGGGTTTTTTTTTATGAGAGCTATGAAGTTTACACCAAATGAAATACGTGATTTATGTTCATCCTCGGGTGGGCAATTTGCTGTGGAAGAAACTCATGCTGCATTTCAATGGTGCAAACGCCTTGCCTTAGGGCATTATGAAAATTTTCCCGTAGGTTCTGTTCTTATACCGAAATCGCAAAGACCTCATTTCTTTTCTGTCTATGCTTTTAGCCGAATAGCAGATGACATTGCCGATGAACCCGGATTTGATCAATCGGAGAGAGCGGCATTGCTTCAGCAATACGAATCCTTATTGCTTCATCATTCTGCGGAAAGTACTCACCCGATATTTAGAAGTTTACATGAGACCTTAGAAGAATGTTCCATACCATTGTTGCCACTTTTACAGCTATTAGAAGCATTTAGAAGAGATATTTTCTTTGTGCGCCCTGTGACATTAGATGATATTTATGATTATTGCTCATACTCGGCAAATCCGATCGGCGAGTTGGTATTGAGAATTTCCGGTGCATACACTCAAGAGAATCATCAAAGGTCAAATGCAATTTGCACTGCATTGCAAATGGTGAATTTCTGGCAGGATACATCAACGGATTTGCGCAGAGGACGAAATTATTATCCAATAACATTGTGCGGCGATATACGTTTTGACGATAAAAATTTGGGCAATGAAAAATTTTATACTAATTTTCCGTCCGTATTGAATGCGGTTATTGATGCAACGAGGCAAAAATTCGACGAAGGGCAATCGCTTATAGCGTCAATCCCGTTGATTCGATTGCGCAGCGAGATTGCATTCACTGTCATCGGCGGCACTTATATTCTGGCGCGGGTTCAACAGTTAGGTGTCCATATCTTGCATCAAAGACCGGCTTTGTCGGTATTGTCATTTCCGTCAATATGTATTCGAACACTCTTACTTTTATTAAGGTGATTGTATGGGACATAGTGCTTTGGTCGAAGCCGAGTATATAACGGCATTTCCGACCGCAAACAGAACAAGCTTTTATTATTCCTTTTCTTTTTTGCCGAAAGAAGAAAGGGAAGCTATTCATACTGTGTATGCTTTTTGTCGTCAGATTGATGATATTGTAGATGATAACCCGACTCGCGAAAACGATAACATTCTCAAAAAAAGAAAAAGATTAGATTGGTGGCGCAATGAGATTGAGCGTAGTTATGCCGATGACTCTACAATTTTGTTACCTTTAACAACTGTCAACAAGCGATTCTCCATACCCAAACAATACTTTCTTACTCTTATTGATGGCTGCGAGCGTGACTTGTTACAATATCGTTATGAGACATTTGCCGAATTAAAAGAATACTGTTATGCGGTGGCAAGTGTGGTTGGGCTTATGTGTATTGAGATTTTTGGTTATAAATATGATGAAACACAGGAATATGCAATCAATTTGGGCTATGCTCTGCAATTAACGAATATTCTCCGTGATATTAAGGCAGATAAAGACAGGGGATATATCTATGTGCCTCAAGAAGATTTGCAACGCTTTAAACTGACGAATGAAGATATTGTCAATGAGCGTTATGATGAAAGATTCATAGAACTCATGCGATTTGAAGCAAGGCGCATACGCGAGTATTATCATAAAGCCCGCACTGCTTTGCGTCCCGATGAGAGAAACACAATGTTTACGGCAGAAATTATGGACGCTATTTACTATCGGCTGTTAGAAAAAATTGAACTTAATGATTTTAATGTGTTTAGAAAAAAAATTACCGTTTCTACTTCCCATAAAATTATCATTGCATTAAAGCACTATCTGTCATCGCGTATGTTTATTTCACGTATAAAAAAATAGATATGAATTATTGGTTAGTGAAATCCGAACCGTCTGTGTATTCTTGGGAGCAATTTATTGCCGATGGTAAAACATTCTGGGATGGTGTGCGCAATTATCAGGCACGTAATAACTTAAAAGCCATGGCTCTTGGCGATCTCGTTTTGTATTATCACAGTAATGAAGGGCTTGCTATTGTCGGAAGCGCGAAAGTAGTGCGCGAGTCTTATCCTGACCCTACCATTGATGACGAGCGATGGGTTGCAGTTGATATTGTTCCATTGTCCGCTTTTCCGGTACCCGTTACCTTGGCAAAAATTAAACAAGAACCGATATTGCAGTCTATGGCACTTTTAAAGCAGGGAAGATTGTCTGTTGTGCCGGTTACACCTCAGGAGTTTGACTGTATCATTGCATTGAGCGGGGCTAAGAAATAACAGCAGACAGTTAATCGTTTCATATTGTGCGGCATGCTGACTTGCCATACACTACGATGAATCTATTGCAAAGGCGAAGCGCATTTTTCAACTCTCTACTTGCACTTGAGTTCTCACGCGCCACCCTCCTCCGAAACGGTAGTTGTTTGTTTCGGACTATACTTCTACGGATGCGTATGGCAAGTTATCGTGCCGCTGTTTTTTTTGGAATGACCTTTGACCGTATATCATGTGCAGTTCACTGTGTTTGAGGGTAATTCTATGAAAACGTTTCGCTATTTCTCCATTGCTTTTCTCTTGTGTTTTGCCATTGCTGTGATGCCATTGCTATCAGTGGCTGCAACATTGTCCTCCATAAAAACTGAGCTTAACCGCGCCATCTTTTATGGCATCGGCTCGGTCTCGAATCCGCAAATACTACAAAATCCCGATAAAACTCAATTGATATTTACATTGAACGGAGTGACGGTAGCCGAAAAAGCCCATGCAGCATTTGGCAAAGGTATGATGAATGACATTGATGTTGTCTATGAAAAAGGATTGACAAAAGTTTTTATTCAACTCAAAGAAAAGCAAGGATTTACGGTGAGCAATTTGCCATACTCCGATGCATGGTGCATTGATGTGTTCGATTGGGATAAACTGTTACCGCATGATGAGATGTACAGAGGTGCCCAATTGGCTTTGCATGATGGATTGGCGCAGCAGGCAGTGCAAAATTTGCGAATTGTTGCAGAAAAAGGTCACGGCGATGCGGCTGCTTTTCTTGGGCTTGAGTTCATCAAACAAGGATTGTATGATGAGGCATTGGGATGGCTTAAAAAAGCTATTCGTACCAATACAAGCATTGCAGATGCTTATGCGGGATTATCTCAGATTGCAAGAGTAAACGGTATGGGCGATGAGGCAAA
>JAYRWZ010000123.1:0-6563 GCA_041917875.1 Chloroflexota bacterium
ACGATCCCGAAGTGGGACAGAAGGAATATTTCAGTATATTCATGGAGATGCACAAAATGACACATTTCTGAAGAGTGTTCTACGAGAAAAATGGGATGTCATTGTTGATTTTATGAATTACTCGACTGATAACTTTAAAAAGCGTGTGAATGTATTACTTGACGCAACAACTCAATATGTTTTTTTAAGTTCTGCTAGAGTCTATGGAAATTCTGCAATACCACTTACAGAGAAATCGCCGCGTTTATTGGATATGTGCGAAGATCAGGCTTTCCTTGCGACTGATGAATATGCTTTGGCGAAAGCGCGACAAGAGAATTTGTTGATTGAATCCGACAGATATAACTGGACAATAATTCGTCCCTACATTACTTATAGTGAAGACAGGCTGCAGCTCGGCATGCTAGAAAAAGAAGATTGGCTCTATCGATCATTACATGGAAGAACCATCATTTTTTCCCAAGATATCAATTTCAAGTCAACTACATTGACTTATGGATTGGATGTGGCAAAAGGTATTCAATCTTTACTCGGAAATACAAATGCCTTAGGAGAGATTTTTCATATTACATCGAGTCAATCAGTTCTATGGAAAGATGTACTTGCTATGTATATGGATGTTCTTCAGCAGCATCTTGGATATCGACCAAAGCTTCTATTCCAAGATTCGTATGAGATCCAGCAATGGCACTCAGGAAAATACCAGATACTTTATGACAGGATGTATGACAGAAAATTTGATAATCAGAAGATTAATCGGTTTATTGATACAGGTAATTTTGTGGATCCAATGATTGGTTTGAGAACGTGTCTTAATAGATTTCTGAAACAATTAAACTTTCGTGATATCAATTGGAGAACTGAAGGAGTAAAGGATAATTTAACGAGTGAATATACTCTGCTTTCGGAAATTCCAACATTAAAGGATAAATTAAAATATCTTGTAGCAAGAAATATCCGCTTATAATTTATTGAATGCAAGAGGCTTTATGAGTTCTGCTTATACTAATGAAAAAAATACACTGATTATAATTGCTTTATTAAAAGCTCATTGCATCAGAAATATAATTGCTTCGCCAGGAACTACAAATACAGCATTTGTGGGAAGTATTCAGAATGATTCTTTTTTTAGAGTTTTTTCATCGGCAGACGAACGTTCTGCTGCCTATATTGCTTGTGGAATGGCTGCAGATATTGGCGAACCTGTAGTGATTAGTTGTACGGGCGCAACGGCTTCTCGTAATTATGTCCCTGGTTTAACAGAAGCATATTATCGGAAATTGCCTGTGCTAGCAATTACATCCACTCAGACTACTTCTAAAATTGGACATCATATAGCACAAGTGATAGATCGGAGTGTAATTCAGAATGATATTGCTAAACTTAGTGTCACTTTGCCTGTGGTGAAAGATGAAAATGATTTTTGGGATTGTGAAATAAAAGTCAATAAAGCGCTTCTGGAACTTAAACGACACGGCGGAGGGCCAGTTCATATCAATCTCCCGACTACATATAGTCTGCCTTTTCAGACTAAAGAGCTTCCTTCATGTAGGGTTATTGAACGTATAACAAGAGACGATCAATTTCCGCACTTAGCAGGACGGATTGCTGTATTTATCGGTTCTCATAAGCCATGGACGTACACAGAAACACAAGTACTGGATAGATTTTGCGCAGTAAATAATGCTGTCGTCTTTTGTGATCACACAAGTGGCTATCGAGGAAAATATCGTCTTTTGTTTGCCCTCCCTGCTGCGCAGGAAATGCTTGATAACTCAGTCTGCCGGCCAGATATAATGATACATATTGGTGAAATCTCCGGCGATTATGCAACGCTATCCATGGTTGGAAAACAGGTTTGGCGGGTAAATGAAGATGGAGAAATCCGTGATACATTTAGAAAATTGCGCTATGTCTTTGAGATGCCGGAGAAGAATTTCTTTGAGCATTATTCTCACGGTACTGCAGAGACCGATATTTATCTACAAACATGTCAATCACGTTTAGACAATCTTCGTAGTAAGATTCCAGAACTTCCGTTTTCAAATATCTGGGTTGCATCTCGATTAGCATCTCGAATCCCGGAAGGATCGATCATTCACTTTGGTATATTGAATTCCCTGAGATCATGGAATTTCTTTGAATTGCCGGCTACTGTTACATCTGCTTCAAATGTTGGTGGCTTTGGGATTGATGGTGTGCTCTCTTCGTTTGTCGGATCATCTCTTATCAACAAAGACAAGCTTTATTTTTGCGTGCTGGGTGACTTAGCATTTTTTTATGATATGAATGTATTAGGAAATAGGCACGTAGGTAAGAATCTACGAATTCTTTTGATCAATAATGGTACAGGGACTGAATTTAGACAATATAACCACCATGCAGCTTATTTTGGTGAAGCTACAAATAAATTTATTGCAGCTACCGGTCATTATGGTAATAAATCTCCTGTGTTGGTTAAGCATTACGCCGAAGATCTTGGTTTTGAATATTTATCTGCATCAAACAAACATGAATTTGATAATATCTATGATCGATTCCTCACTCCGCGAGTAACGGAGAAGCCAATTTTCTTTGAGGTGTTTACCAATAGTAATGAAGAAAGTCTTGCTTTGAATAGAATACAAAATTTAGAACTAACTACGAAGATGAGAGTAAAAGCTTTATCGAAGAAATTGTTTGGCAGTAATGGGATACGTGTCCTAAAAAAAGTAATAAAAAGTTAGGCTATGTCACAATTAATTAATCCCAGGTAAACTCACGGTTTTACCGAGGACTCCCGAAGGTTTGACCGTTACGGCTGTTGTCGTAACGTTCTCGTCTCAACCACGAGACGAAGAGTCAAAAATGGAGGAGTGCCAAAATTTGAGTCATACACGCAGGGATTGTAAATATCACGTGGTGTTTATTCTGAAGCGACGAAAGAAACTGTTATTTGGTAAGCTTGAGAGGCATCTAGGGGAAATGTTGCACAATCTGGTAAATCAGAAGGAAAGTGTGATTGTGGAAGGACATTTGATGCCGTATCACATACGCATGTGCGTAAGTATTCCGCCGAAGTATTCAGTGTCGCATATAGTTTGATTTATCAAAGGTAAGAGTCCGATAGCCGCGTCAATTGGGTAGAGGAAGAAATTTCACGGGAGAGAGTTTTGGGGCGCGTGGGTATTTTTTTATCGGCGATTGGACTGGACGATGAGATGGTCAGAGCGCATATCCGAGATTAGGAAAAGGAAGATGAGCGTTGTGGTCAGTTGAAATTGGGAATATAGATGCCGCTTTAGCGGCTCGCTATTGATCAAGCGTAGCCAAGATGACAAACCTGCCTGTCCTGCTTGTAAAGCAACCTAGCTATATTGCTGGGGGAAAGTCAGTGAGCTGCAGCTGCTGCCACCGCCCGGTTAATATTGCTGCAGGTCAGCGCGTCATGAACAACATCGATCATATTCAGAATGTTAATTCTTATGACGTCTGGCTCAAACAATGGATGAGAAAGTTTCATGGAGTGGCTATGCGCTATCTGGGAAGTTACCACAGGTGGCACTGAATGATTGACCGTTTCGTTCAAAATATTACACCAGCGCTTTGTTTTCTGGCATCTTTTGGAAAAATAAGACAGTTTCAACAACTAAATGTGACATAGCCAATTGAAATTCATGCTTGCTCGAAGGTCATGAATACCGACGAAGGTGCACAATTTACTAACACTGCATTTACCGATGTATTGCAACAGGATCGCATTCAAATCGTTATGGATGGTAAAGGCTGCTTACTATGGTATCTCGGCTTCTGGCAATTATTGGGTAGTTAATTAATCTTCAACGTAATAGTTCAATTGGAACTGGAATGACAAATAGATATTATTTTCTTGGTCACGAGACTTTATCAAATCGTGGATGCGAGGCTTTGGTGCGCGGAATTTCAAGTATTATTTATGAACGATCGCCTGATGCAGAATTTCTTGTGCCAAGTTTTAATGTTGAAAATGATAGCAAGCAATGGGTAGCCGAGAATGAACATCAAGTAAGTTTTATTTCGGCGTATAAGATGCCTCTATACGTAAGAATTTGGGGCAAGCTGGATAGAACGGCACCTCAATTAAGTCGCTTATGTTTTCCTTCACCTTCGATACCGAAAGATATTCAGCAGTATTTGAACGATACGACTGCTGGTATTCTAACAGGTGGTGACGTACTTTCCTTGGAATATGGAATCCCCTCACTTCTTAAGTTTCTGGGGCAAGCAGAAAGTTATATGGCAGGCGGTCGTTCAGTGTTTCTATGGGCTGCTTCGGTTGGACCATTTAGCTCTCAGCCAGATATAGAGAAATATGTGGTGAAGAAATTAACTGCATATGCTGGAATTTCTGTGCGGGAGACATCAAGTTATAACTATCTAAATCAGCTTGGACTTGATAATGTAAAATTGGTCGCCGATCCAGCTTTTGTGATGAAACCTGATCCTTGGGATACTTCGATTGCACTGCCTGATGAGCATGGCGAGGGATTGTTGGGGATTAACATCAGTCCACTGATTAAAAGTTTTCGAGGCAATCAATCGCATGTTTTAGAGATGGAAAAAGCAGTCGTTGATTTTTTGCGAGATGTGATTAAGCGTACCAACTTTTCGATTGTATTGATACCGCATGTGGATAGTATTGATGGTAGCGACTGGAACAGTGACTACTGCTATATGTTGCATTTAATGAAACAATTAGATTTGCCACAAGATGTGTTGGTAGCCAGAATTTGTCTTGCGCCGCGCAGGATGAACGCAGTGCAGACTAAATTCTTAATTTCACAATGTAGATTTTTTATTGGCGCTCGGACTCATGCCACTATCGCGGCGTGGTCAACTAGTGTACCTACCGTTTCAATTTCCTATAGCATTAAAGCGCTTGGACTAAATACCGATTTGTTCGGAGATCTGAGTTATGTACTCGAAACACCCCGGATTTCCAGAAATACCTTGTGGGAATCATTAGAAAAATTGCGTGCGGATGAAGAGAAAATAAAAAATCTGCTTCGGCTGAAGATTCCTCAATGGCAACAACGGGCCCGAGAAGCTGCAGATCAAGTCCTACCGGTAATTGAGTGATATATTAAATCGAGCATTATCTATAAGATAACCAGATAGATTGGCAGCCCTCCAAAAAATAAAGGAACAAGATTGAGAGATTGATTCGGCTAGATATGTGTTCGTCCAAAGGGGGCAACTCCAGATGATGAACCGGAGAATATCAGTGGTATGCTTCGTTGTTGGACAAAAAAAGCGAGGCATCTACTAGCTTGATTACATCCAGCCAGGAGAGCGACAACAGGATGCTTATGTAGAGCGCTATAACAGAACCGTTCGGCATGAATGGTTGGAGATGAATGAATTTGCAACAATTGAAGAGGTCCAGTTTGCCGCTACACAATGGTTATGGATTTATAATAAGGGACCGTAGCAGATTAGCTTAGATGTTAAGCTAATTGAATGAAGATAAGTCATTGTAGATTATTAAAGAAAACACAATCAAGGTTATTGGAATATTTTGTATTGGAGACTACAACGAGATCAGCAGCCAACCGGCATACTTCGAATTCGACCCAATAGTGCAGCACTGTTTTATCGCAAAATACGCGAAGTGATAGTTCATCATTTGGAGCAGGAATCTCACGAAATCTTTGATGGCGCGGCGGAATTAGACGAAAGCTACTTTTGCGGTATCCGTAAGGGCAAACGTGGCCGCGGCGCTGCTGGCAAGGTTGCGGTGTTTGGGATATTGAAACGTGGTGGCAAAGTCTATACAAAGGTTGTTTGGGGTACCGAGACAGAAACATTAAGCCGCAATTGCTAGAAAAATAGCACCTGACAGTATAGTTTATACAGACTGTTACCGTAGTTACAACGCACTCGACGTGAATAATTTTTACCATGGGCGGATCAATCATTTCACGCTATTTGCGCAAGGTAAGAATCACATCAACGGCATTGAAAATTTTTGGAATCAGGCCAAACGCTCTTAAGAAAATACAATGGTATTCCTAAAGGATCGTTTCCGCTATTTCTCAAAGAATGTGAGTTCAGATTCAATTATGAAACACCTAGACAACAATTAAAAATACTCAAACTTTGAACTCAGGTTTCCCCAAAATCTAAGGGACTCTCACAAAAGACAGTATCCAAGTTAATTTCTTGTTGCATCAGATTTGACGATAGCTTAACTCATCCCGACTGCCGATGGGTTTCAAAAAATTCTAAATTATCCTCTTAAAAATATGATTACTGTAATGTTACTCGGACCAAGTTTAACCGCCGTAAGCGGCGTCAGTACCCATTTGAATCAATTGTTTCAATCACCACTTGCTGATGAGTTTAACCTCATTCACTTTCAAGTAGGGGGGGAGGGGCGGAACGAAACATCGGTTACCAAGCTAGTTCGTCTATTTCTGAGTCCTTTTCAGTTTTTCACGGCAGTCGTTAATAAAAGACCACAGATCATTCACTTGAACACCTCGCTAGATCAAAAAAGCTATTGGCGGGATATTGCATACTTGCTGATCGCCAAAGCGTGAAGA
>JAYRWZ010000124.1:0-22991 GCA_041917875.1 Chloroflexota bacterium
TCTTTTTGCATTAAAATACGCTGAGGCATCAATTTTTTCACTGCCATAACCACCCTCCGCCTGAATTTCCGATGGACCTTTTGCAAGATATTGGCTATAGAGTCTGCCGCTCCACCCTAAAGCCGGTTTTTTGGTAATAATATTAATCACCCCGGCAAGAGCATCGCTCCCATACAAACTTGACATCGGTCCTTTGACAATCTCGACTCTTTCAATGGCGCCAACCGAGACTCTTGATAAATCAAGAACACCGGCAACACGCCCAATCATTGGCTGCCCATCAATCAGTATGAGCGTATAATCGGGGTTTAAGCCCATAATTTGCACTCCCGTTCGGACATTGTTTTGTAAAAGTACTCCTGTCTGTTCACGCAGCATATCGGCAACCGTCACCATCGCTGTACCTTGAGCTTGAGATCCGTCGGCTATACTCACACGTACCGGAGAGTCCTTTTGCAGCACTTCATTGCGCGTACCGGTAACGACCACGGGTTGTGTGATATATTCTTTTAAGACTGAATCCTTTTTCGATTTGTTTTTTTTGGGTACAATCGGCATACGATGGGAGTTTCTGAGTGAATCATATTGATGCTTATGGACAATATGCAGGGAGTCCAAAGGACTGTCTTTCGAGTAAAGATTGCAAAAGCAAAGTGATGATATGATGAACGTTAGTAATAAAAATTTTGTCATTGCAAGTAGTGTTGATCAAAGATTGTACTGCAAAATTACGGACTTCACATTTACATATAGTCGCAAAGAGATTATCGAGAAAGTGATATTTTCGCACATCATTTATCAATAAACAGCATTATACACTATGAAAAACAGATTTCTTACACTAGCACTTTTGACGATAACCACAGTAATACACTGGGGTTGCAAAGAAGATTCTCCGGTGCCGCCGGACACTAACACAACATTGAAAACTAATACCGTTTTTGATATGGAAGCCCCGATTCAAGACGGTTGGCTCTATTACTCATTTGATACAGAGGCGATAGTGCCCGCGACCGAAGCAAACACCGACCTGTGGGATATTAAGTTCAGAGCAATAGACTTTGATCCAACTAAACCGAACACCGATAAATCAAAATATGCGTCGCTTATTGATATTTTCCTGCGAAAGGGTTTTTTCTTTCTCAACTCGGGCAATGTGAATCCTAATGGTAAAACTGTCGGTATTATCATTGACAGTACATTTACTCAAGTAACAACAGCACCTGATGATACTAAGTTTAAACAGGAAGATTCAACATATTCTGCCAATCCTTCAAAAAGTATTATCCCACAATCATTCTTGACATATAGTGGTTCGCCCAATCACACGGTAGCGCAAAATGCAAGTAAAACACTCGTTCTGAAAACAAAAAACGGAAAATACATAAAAATGCAATTGCTTAGTATATATAAAAATCACCCTGCTACACCAACAACACAAGATGATGTCGGTTTTTATTCACTTGCTTTTGTTAAAGGTGATGGAAAACGATTAAAGTAATTTGATAGCAGAGAGTAACAATCATCACAATTATATCAAAATTACTGTAATAACAGATATTTTCAGGGTTGCTTCTGTTGATTTGTCAGGAATAAGACAAAGTAAGCCGTCAAATCCATTTTTTTCGGTATATGAGAACAAATCAGTAAAAGAAAAAATTCTTTTTTGCGCGCCATGCATACTGTTTTTTCGTTTATACCTATTTGATGTTTAACATAAAAAAATATTAGAAAACTATGCAGCAAAATTTCTGTAAGTGATCAATCTGTACAAAAACACTAAAGAGAAAGTACTCTCTTTGCGGCTTTTTTTTTGAAATGTGTAATCATATATTTAACAATCATACATTTAATATGAAAACAATTTACCCATCAGAATTAGAACACAGAGAACGCCATCAATTATTATTAAGCGGTGTTGCCCCAAGACCTATTGCATTCGTAACAAGCCAAGACAAGTTAGGAAATGTAAATGTATCTCCTTTTAGCTTTTTTAATGCCTATTCGTCGCGACCGCCTATTATTGCTATAGGTCCTGCGATAAGTTCTATTTCCGGTAAAGCAAAAGATACATTAACAAATATTTTAGAAACCGGCGAATGTACAATCAGCGTGGTAACATATTCTATGGTGGAACAAATATCTTTGGCATCATGCGAATATGGTGCAGAGATTAACGAATATGAGAAATCAGGTCTTACACAGCGTGCAAGTTCAATAGTAAAGCCCCCTTATGTTGCGGAGTCGCCGTTTTCTATGGAATGCACTTTACATCAATTTATTCCACTATGTGAAGACCAAGGCGGTAATGGCAGAATGCTTTTGATGGAAGTACAATTATTTCATGTATCCGATTCTGTGTACACCGATAATAAAGTAGATCCGCGAAAAATGGATTTGGCGGCAAGAATGGGATATGATTGGTATTGCCGTGCGCACGGAGATGCACTCTTTGAGGTAAAAAAACCTCGATGGAACGGCATCGGAGTTGATGCTTTGCCTGAATATATTCGAACAAGTGAATTATTGACGGGTGCACAATTAGCAAAATTGGCATCCGTAAAAGAAATACCCGAACACAATCCGGAATTTTCAAAATTTCCGGAGAATATAACAGCGGACTCCATTGATATTGAGTTGGCAGCAAATAATCCGTTACATGCTTTATATATTGCACTTCAGACGGTACCTTCAATCAAAGACATGACTCGTATAGCGCAATCATTTCTACATCTTAACGATATTGACAGTGCTTGGCAGGTATTATTATTGATAAAGAAATAAATACGCTTACGAACAAGTGTATTGCATAACTCACAGTCGGTGCACAATAAATGTGTGCCGATTTTTTTTATCGAAACAGTTGCCCCTTCCACACTACTTCTTTTTTTAGCAAAGAAAATGGAATAACCAATTCTAATGCAGTAATAAAAAAGACAGCTAATAAAGCCCATGGAAATAAATCTTTTCTTTTTATTGCAAAGAGCGATGGTGTAAGTACCATTAAATCACCGACGAGTCGAATTCCAAGTATAAGCGGCACCATCAGCCAATGTTGGGTAGTAATTGCTGTAATAAAAGAAATCCACATAGACGCGCTAAAAAGAACAAATACGGCTGCACGCCAACCCAATGCTGTTCCTCCGCGCAGCCAACGGTGGTGCTGTTGCACATATTCACCGAAAGTAGTACAAGGTAAAGTTTCTACGGTACTTTCAGCATCACAGATATATCGCACCTGCCAACCTTTTCTGATTATTGTTTGTAACAGAGCCAAATCTTCCGTCACTGAAAATGGAACGCCTTCATATCCGCCGATGTCATTATATGCAGTTTTTCTCATTGCAAGATTATTTCCAAAACATCCAAGCGGTTGTTTAAGCCCGATTCCCGCACTTGCCATCGTATGATTTAAAACCCATTCCACACATTGCATTTGTGCAAATACAGTCCCTTTTTTGATTGTCGTGAATGAAGCGACCAAACCGATGGACTCATCCTTACATTGTTGCACCATCATCCGCACCCAGCCGGCGGGCACAATGCAATCGGCATCGGTCATCAAAATAAAGTCACCTTTTGCCATACTGATTCCGTGATGCAATGCTCCCGGTTTGCCACGTAAGTTCCCGATTCTTTCTTTTGTCAGATTCAGGACTTTTATGTGCGAATGCTGCGATGAAAGACGATGAGCTACTTCGGCAGTTCTATCGGTTGATCGGTCATTGACAATTATTATTTCAAGACATTCTACGGGATAATCACATTGCAACAATGATTCTATACATGTTCTCAGATTCGATTGCTCATTACGTGCAGGGATGATGACACTGACCGACGGATACACAGAGTGTGGAAAAGTTCTTACGGTGCGTTTTCGTTCAAGACGCAGACCAATCGTAAATATAGCAATACGAATGGCATATATAATCGCTGTGGCAATATATACGAGATACGACATGATAGTATTATTGCTTAAATGGTATTGTGAACATCTTTATAGCCAAAGTCGTGAGAATACGCTCTGTATGTAAAAGAACAAGCATATTTCATGCCCATAAACAGAATAAGCGCGACCACATTACATGGTTGCGCTTATTATAAGGATTTGTATGTTATTGAATATTAGCGTTTTGCTTTAACACCAACGACGAGTGAGTCGCTCGGATTCAACAATGTTATGTTTTCAAAAGATAAATCGCGAATACGGATTTTTTCACCTTGACCAAGTTGAGTAATATCCACTTCTAATGCTTCCGGCAAATTTTGTGGGAAGCACTGGATACGGAGTCTTTTCAAACTTTGATTTAATTTACCGCCTTCGAGAACGCCTTTGGAAGGTCCCAAGAGCTTGACAGGTGCTTCAACACTAATCATTTTATCCTCACTTACGGACACAAAATCAACGTGAACGATAGAATCAGTGACAGGATCGAATGAAGCATCTTTAAGAATACAACTGCGTGTTCCGGAAACACCGTCAATATCGAGATCTACGACAAATTTTTTCGGCGTATAAATGATTGAGCGTAATGCTAATGGAGCAACTGCAAATGGGATTGGTTCATTGCCATCGCCGTAAAAGATACATGGAACAAGACCTTTATTGCGTACAGCTTTAGCGGCTGTTTTGCCCGTGCTGCGCGCTTCTGCTTTTAATGTTATTTTACTCATGGAATGACTCCGCTACAATAAACTATAATTAAACTTTTATGATTCAAATAAAGAACTTATGGATGAATTATCGTGAGTTCTTAAAATTGCTTCTGCAAATAGATCCGCAACCGAGTGAACTTCAATTTTATCGGATTTCCAGTCACCGCGAAATGTATCGGTAACAAAGACTTTGGAAACTGCCTCGCTTTGATTTATTTTTTCCACAGCACTACCGGAAAAGACAGCATGTGAACATAATCCGACAACACGACGTGCGCCGGCTTTCTTTAAACCCTCAGCGCAATTGACAAATGTTGTGCCTGTGTCAATTAAGTCATCAACAATAATAATATCGCGATTTTCAACTTCACCGATAATATTCACGATCTCGGCTTGATTCGGCGCGGGACGACGTTTATCCACAACTACCAGACCCGCATCAAGTTTTTTTGCATACGAACGAGCGGTTTTGATTCCCCCGACGTCCGGCGATGCAATTGCAAGATTTTCAAAATTCTGCGAACGCAATACTTTGATAAAAACAGTTGATGCGTAAAGATGATCAAAGGGTATATCAAAGAAACCTTGCAGCTGGGGCGTATGTAAGTCCATTGACATTACTCTATCGGCTCCGGCTTCCGTCAATAAGTTTGCAATTAACTTTGCAGTTATTGACACACGCGGCTGATCTTTTCTATCTTGCCGCGCATAACCAAAATAAGGGATAACCGCCGTGATTCTTTTAGCAGATGCCCTGCGAGCTGCATCAATGAGAATGAGCAACTCCATCAAATTATCTGATGGTGCTTGGGTGGATTGAATAATAAAAAGATCCACGCCGCGTATATTCTCTTCGTATTTTACCCACAGTTCACCGTCGCTAAAATTGCGTATCGTGACTGCACCGAGCCGCTTACCGAGTGAGGCGGCGACATTGTCGGCTAGTAACCGGTTTGAACGCCCTGAAACAACTACCAATTCCGACATGATGCGGTGTTTTGTTGATTAACCGTAAAATTAAGCTGGGGCGGAAGGATTCGAACCTACGAATGGCGATACCAAAAACCGCTGCCTTACCACTTGGCGACGCCCCATTGTCTGATGGTCTGCTTTGCTGCTGACAACAAAAGAGCCGCAAAAATACATGTTCTTTTGTTAATAACCAACACTTTTCGATGTTTTTTCTTGCTCTGATTACTCACATAAAGCAGAAAACAAAACATAACTAAACAAAAATCAATACATTAGAGAACTCGAATTTCAATAATAATTCGGTGACTGCTGCGTGACAACAACATCATGAGGATGCGATTCTCTTAATCCGGCAGCACTCATTTTCACAAACTGTGCATTGTGTTTCATCTCTTCAATGGTTGCACACCCGCAATAACCCATTGCTGCACGTAATCCGCCTGCCATCTGATATATTGTGTCGCTGACATTTCCTCGAAAAGCGACTCTGCCTTCTATACCCTCCGGTACAAGTTTGGAAATTTCTTCCTCTACGTCTTGAAAATAACGATCCGCAGAACCTTTTTGCATCGCTCCCAAAGATCCCATACCTCGATACGCTTTGAATACTCTGCCCTCAAGTAGTACTTTTTCACCGGGGCTTTCTTCATGTCCGGCAAGCATTCCGCCAACCATAACGCAATCGGCTCCGGCAGCTATAGCTTTGGCAATATCGCCGGTTTGCTTAATCCCGCCATCAGCAATCAAGGGAACACTTGCAGCATTGGTCACACTTGCCACATTCATTATAGCTGTCACTTGAGGCACACCAACTCCCGCCACTACTCGTGTTGTGCATATACTCCCCGGACCGATACCAACCTTCACACCATCTGCACCCGCTTCTATCAATGCTTGGGCAGCAGAAGCCGTCGCAATATTGCCTGCAATAACTTGAAGCGAAGGAAACAATGTTTTTACTTTTTTGACCATAGAAATCACTCCCAAGGAATGACCGTGAGCTGTGTCTATTACAACCACGTCAACTCCTGCAGTAACAAGTAATTGCACACGATCAGGTGTGTCTTCGGCAATGCCAAGCGCTGCACCAACACGTAAACGACCTTGATCATCTTTACAGGCACGAGGATATTTTTTCTTCTTTTGAATATCCTTAAATGTAATAAGACCATGCAGTTCGCCATGTGCATCCGTCACCGGAAGTTTCTCAATTCTAAAGCGTTGTAACAGTTCTTCTGCATCCTCCAACGTTGTACCCAACGGCGCAGTCACCAAATTTTCCGTGGTCATAATATCTGCAATCCTTTGTTTACCATTTGTACGAAACCTTATATCACGGTTAGTAACGATGCCTATCAAACGACGCGATGCGTCCACCACAGGAAAGCCCGAAATTTTGTATTTTGACATCATCTGTAATGCATCATGGACTGTGTCATCACTTGTCAGCGTTATAGGATTACGTATCATGCCGCTTTCCGATCTTTTAACCATATCTACTTCATCGGCTTGGCGTTCAGCGCTCATATTTTTATGAATGATGCCTATTCCACCTTCCCGTGCAAGAGCAATTGCCATATTAGCTTCGGTAACAGTATCCATCGCCGCTCCTACAATTGGCATATTGAGTACGATGTCGCGAGTCAGATGACTGCATAAATTGGTATGACGTGGCATGATCTCTGAATAAGACGGTATGAGAAGAACATCGTCAAATGTAATGGCTTCGCCAATAATTTTGTTTCCGTACATTGCTATCCTTTAATTGACTGTCTATGAAAAAACCCCATCACACAAGAATACATCTTGCCCGATGAGGTTGAGTTTATGAGTGCTATTGTTATTGCTCGAACAGAATTCCATTTACAAAAATGCGATATACTTCGTTGCCAGCCAAATGAATAAAAACTCATAATTATTGTGGTTGCTATAATCCGGACATTCTTTGTATCTTTTTGGTCAATCCAAAGACTCTCCGTTGCATGATCTTCATCAGCTGAGTGTCAATAGATTTCACCGCCTCTTGCATTGAATTCTTCCGTCCTAAAGGATTATGGTCAAGTAAAACTTTGACAGATTCATAACACAATCACAAGCTCATACCTTTACCTTTAGTGAATATCAGCAACAGGATTTAACAAGAATTAACTGTCATACTGCCATATTATTCTGCAACATCTATCATTGTTCCGCTTTCTATGTACATCAGATTTCTATGTATAAACAAAGTTTCGTAGTTTTGGGAGAATTACACATAAACATACTTGTAAACAATAAGATAATTCGGAAATCTTCCGTGTTTCCAGTCCTAACGAATCAATTATGAATATCTCTACAATCACTGCTTTCATGGATAAAACTCACGAAGCATTATGAAAATCGTAAGACTGATACTGATTGTAGGCGGGATATTTTTTGTCGGGTGTAATCAAACAGAAAGTAAAAATACAAATGCAGATCCGGAGAAAAACATAACTATACCGGGTAATGCGACCGATACATTATCTTTCACCTCAGGCATACGTTCTCTTTTTCAAGACAGTAAAGGAATTTATTGGTTTGGAAGTGACCAAGAAGGAGTCTGCAGATACGACGGTAAGACTTTCACTTATTATACACCCGAAAATGGGTTCTGTGGCAAACAGATTATTTATATCAAAGAAGATGAAACAGGGCTTGTGTGGTTTGGAACCAGTAGTGGCTTGTGCTATTTTGACGGTATAAAATTTATTTCCGCGGACAAGCATCGCGATCTGTCGGCCCTTAATCTATACACAAAGGAATATGAATCTTGGGCAGTCAGTGAAAATGATCTTTGGTTTCCCGATAATAACAGTTGTGAACTTATTAGGATTGATAAAGGAAAAGTCCGTACTATCAAAAATCCTATTGTGATTTCACCAAATAAAGAATCCATCAATTACGGAATTACCGGATTTACAAAAAGCAAAAATGGCGGCTTGTGGATTGCTTATTATGATGGTGTTTGCTACTATAACGGTAAAATCATACGCAACATCAACGACAGCACAATGCATTATGACGGAAAGTCTAAATATATGCACGTCAGAAGTGTTTTAGAAGACTCGAAAGGACGTTTATGGATCGGCAATAACGGAATAGGTCTGCAATTAAAAGAAAATGATTCTATCATTCATTTTTCTGAAAAGCATGGTTTGTTTAAAGGGGATCTATTTCGTGTTATGTCTCCGTCGGGAACTTTAATGCATGTTTTTGCAATCGAAGAAGATTCCAAAGGAAATATTTGGTTTGGTGACCGTGACACAGGAGCATGGAGGTTTGACGGGAAAGAAATGAAAAATTTTCTTCTTGATACATCATTGCAGACACAACATATATGGGACATTTATGAAGACAAAGACGGCAACCTACTATTTGCATCCGGAGATAGAGGTGTTTATAAGTTTAATGGAAACGGTTTTGACAGAGTCTTTTAATGTAAATAGAAACAAACAGAGATGAATATTATGACTTTTCTTGTTGTGACATTGACAATGCTTTTTATTTGTTGCAATCAATCAGCGAAGACACCCAAGACTATTGAAACGATAAATAAAATTTCAATAGCAATCGGAGATACTGTGAGTCGTCTAAGCAATAATATCATGGTTATCCATCAGGACAAGAAAAATAATTATTGGTTTGGCAGTTGGCGTGATGGACTTTACAAGTATGACGGAAAAACAATAATTCATTTTACTACGAAACACGGCTTGCCCTCGAACAGAGTTGAAGAAATTAAAGAGGATAAATTGGGTAATCTTTTTATAAATACTAATGTCGGGCTTTGTAAATATGACGGTAAAAGTATAACAACTATTCATGATATATTTCTTCAAGATACAACGTGGAAGCTACAACCTGATGATTTGTGGTTTAAAAGTCCTAAATCCGGCTATGTATATCGCTATGACGGAAAGCTGCTTCACAATCTAAAAGTTCCGAAAAATAAAAAAGGGGAACAATATTTGGCACAGCATCCGAATCTGTTTGACGCTTATGGTATCTATTGTAATTACAAAGACAGCAAAGGAAATATTTGGTTTGGTACTGCGTTGATGGGCGTATTTCGCTTTAACGGGAAATCTTTTGACTGGATTTCAGAACCGGATGTCACAGAAATGCACGATGGACCGGCTAATGGAGTTCGTTCTATTGTTGAAGATCAAAACGGAGATTTTTGGTTCAATACTGAATATCGTTATCGCGTTGACAACACATTGTATGGGACAAAGAGCAATAAAACTGATCATGTGTTTTATGAACGGATAAAAAGTATAGGATGTTTGGACGGAAGAACAAACGGAGACCTCAATGAATATTTGTCAATTCTAAAGGATAATGACAACAATCTATGGATGGCAATATATTTACATGGTGTTTGGAAACACGATGGAAAGAAGACAACTCATTACCCCATACAAGTAAATTCTAAAAATATTCCTATTTTTTTTCTCTATAAAGACAACACTGGAAACATATGGCTGGGAACGCATGAAAACGGAGTTTGGAAACTTAATCAAGAAATATTTGAAAGAGTTACACTTTGAACATACTGATGTTATTGAGGTTAAGATTTGGGCATTCGTCTGATTATCTGTAAGACAAAGTGACACCTTAAAAAATCGGGTTAGATTTTGTGATTGTTTGTAAAAAACCTTAAATCGAAAATTAGTCAACAAAGATATATAATTACATTTGACAAATAATATGAGAATAATTTTATCCAATAGCTTTTGTTAAAAATATACGAATTGACCCAATTGACGATAACCGGGATAAGGAAGTCAGTGAAACTGAACTCGCTGATCATATACCTACGAAAGCATTTAATAAAATTTCAGACTTTTCTCATCTTGAGATTATTTATTACTTCGACAAAGTACATGATAATATTGTTTTTTCAGGTCATCCACGCGGAAACGTACTGTATCCAATGATGGGTATTTTCGGGCAACGAAAAAAGGATAGACCGAACAAGATAGGACTCTCAACTGTTGAGCTAATAGAACACAATAACAGAATAATCAAAGTAAAGCGATTTGATGCAATAAATGGAACTCTAATATTAGATATTAAGCCAGTCTTAAACATTTTGAACCGGTAAAAGTAATTTTACAACCCGATTGGATTGATGATCTTATGACGAATTATTGGTAACATATCACACAATTGTGAAAAATAAATGTACAAGTTTTCATACTTTAAAGAAAATGACAAACAAAAAATTGTCGATTTTATAGAACACAACCCTTTTGCTTTTATGACAGGAAGTTTTCTGTCAGGTAATCCTGTGGCAACACAGATACCAATACTTTTAGAAGAAAGGGATGGCGAGCTTTTTTTGCAAGGACATATAATGCGAAATACGGACCATCACAAAGCTTTTACTGAAAACCCTCAGGTACTGATCGTATTTACGGGACCCAATTGTTATGTAAGTGCTTCTTGGTATAGCAATCCACAAATTGGTTCAACATGGAATTATATGAGTGTTCATATTGCAGGTAACATTACATTCATGAACAGTGATGAACTTGCGGTACTTATGAGAAAATTGACCTTAAAGTTTGAAAATAGTAACACGGAATCACCGACTTTCTTCGACAATCTGCCTGATAGTTTTTTACATAAAATGATGCCGGCTATCATTGGATTTGAAATTCAAGCTAACAGTATTGAAAATATTTTTAAGTTAAGCCAAAACAGAGATGAGGAAAGTTATCTCAATATTATTTCAAAACTCCAAAAAATTGGTGGGAATAGTGCATTAATCGCTGAGGAAATGATACAAAGAAAAGCAGAAATTTTCCCCGAAGGCATACTTTGGGACAGTTCAAAATTTGATTCATAACTTATACATTTTTAAACAATGCAAATTAGAAAACTTGAAAAAAGCGAAGTTATAGCTTTCAAAACCCTCATAGAAATCTTTAAAGAAGTATTCGAAAATGACGAACAGATTCTTGAGAACAAGCTATTGAGTGAGTTACTTTCCAAACCTGACTTTATGGTATTTGTAGTAACATTGGACGGTAAAGTTATCGGAGGTTTGACTATTTATGTACTGCACAGATATTATGGTTCAAAACCCCTTGCTTATATTTATGATGTGGGTATCTCACCAAAGTATCAAGGTAAAGGTTTTGGTCAAGCATTAATTGCAGAAGTATGTCAGTTCTGCAAGCAAAACAACTTTGAAGATGCTTATGTAGAAGCAGAAAGTGACGATATTGATGCTGTTAATTTTTATAGAAAAACAAAGTTTACTACTGAAATGAATGCAACGCACTTTACCTATTCTTTTAGTCATGAATAGCTGTTTGCAGCGAAAAACTTAGTTTTATACCAGGATGAAAATGATGTTGAGGTTGTACATGATCGATTACCATAACTTTCAATGATATACACACATTCTGACAATGAAAAGCACTCCGGTTTGAGTATAATGAGTTTATGTTCTCAATTCTTATACATCAATATGATAGAGTATTTTAATGTCTCTACCTGTGCTTTAATTACGGTATATTTCTATATTTTTGGGTAATATTACGGTGAATGTAGTACCCTTACCAAGTGTACTTTCACATATAATTTCGCCGCGAATCATATCGACCAACTGTTTTGTTATTGCCAAGCCAAGCCCGGTCGAAGATTCGCCGGCAGTGGGTTTGTTCGATAATTTTGCGAAACGTTGAAATAGTAATGATTTCTCTTCTTCAGGAATACCCGGACCTTTGTCGCGTACCGCAATATGCACATGACTGTTTGTTTCCCGAAGCGATAAAGAAACGATAGAACCACTCTCCGAAAATTTAATTGCATTTGTTAATAGATTTTCAACAATTTCTTTTAACAGCTCAATATCAGTTGTCAACATGACTTCTCGCAGGGAGTACATTATGTCAATTCCTTTAATATTAGCTCTCACACGGTTTTTTTCTCCGATAGAAACAATCAGTTCTCCCAAGTTTTTATTTTCAAAATGGGTACTGAGCATTCCATCGTCAATGCGCCTGACTTCAAGCATATCAATAAGTATTTTATTTATATCATGCACACGTTCTGAAATCGTTCGTGAAAGATACTGAATTTTATCAAAAGCCAATGTATCGGCAAATTGTGCTAACATTTCACTTTGCATAAGAATGCCGCCCAACATATTTTTTACATCATGAGTGACTATTTCGATGACGCTGTTTTTTACTTCATAAATTTGTAATAATTCGGATGTTCTTTCGATAACTTTTTCCTCTAATCTATCATTAAGCACACGCAATTCATGCTCTAACTGCACACGTTCGGTAATGTCTTGAATAGTTCCTATTCCCATGACCATCGTCATAAACCTAGAAACGGAATAATATGTCCTAAATTTTCCGTCGGCACACTTACCTTGAAACTCTAAATATTCCGACATATCCTCATGATATTGTTTATTATCATTGTTAGTATTGAACCATGTATTTTTTACTTTAATTCTGTCAAGCGGGTGGATAAATGTGTTCAAAAAGTCAGGAGTTTTCATTTCTACATTTGAACTTACTTGAAAACCGAACAATAGTAGAAAATATGGCGACATATCAATGATATCTTTTTCAGCAACATACTTCCACGTTCCTAATTTTGCCATTTTTTTTGCCATTATCAGGCGGCTGTTAGTTTCAGCTATTTGATTTTCTGTGTTTTTCCTGTCGGTAATAAATGTGAAGGAATTAAAAAGAGATAAAGGATTGCCCTCACTGTCTCTTTCAAAAATTGTTGTTTTTCTTTGCAGCCACTCCCATTGATTATGAGCATTCATCACACGATACTCCAATTCTCTATACTCGAAATCGGGCAATGAATTACATGAAGCTATAAATTCATCCATCAATGGTATATCATCAGGATGAATATTTGTATTAGGATTTTCTTTGGTTTTTAAAACAATTTTTTCTCTTTCATCACCGCTGTAGCCAAGTTGCTCAAGTAAGGATTTACTATAATATACTGTCTTTTTTTGTACTAAATCGTATATTGAAATTGTAACAGGATTAAGTTCTGCGAGTTTTTCTAAAAGCTGTGCATGATCGCGTAATTTATCTTCTTTATATTTTTGTTCAGTGATATCGTTAAAATACCCATACCATACAGTATTACCGGTAGGAGATTTCTGCGGTGAGGATTTTCCTTCAATCCAAATTGTTTTTCCATGAACAATAACAGGAAATATTGCATGCCAATCGGTAATATGTTCGGCAGAATAATACACAGATTCCATCACTGCCCTTACATAATCAGTGCGGATTTTACGCAGCAATATTTCTGCATTTTCCGCAAGTAATTCTCTCGATACACCCAATAATGCAGTCATACCAATACTACAATACGAAAAATATGAAGTTCCGTCAGGTCTTAAAACATATACATAGATAGAACCGGGCAAATGTTGCGTGATTCTGTCAAACCTGTCTAATACTTCAAGACCATTAATTTCAAATCGCTTTTCTGCCGTAATATCTATACCTATTGCATGTATTTCGTGGTTTGATTGGTTGTTTATCAAGTGATATTCCCATCGAATCCAATGAACATCGCCATGAACGTCAATGATTCGTGCTGTATAAGTGATGACTTTTTCTGTTTGCTTTATACAATTCGCCAATGCTTGGTACACAGTCTCTTGGTCTGCTTCATTGTGTAGTGCTATATGTGAAATGTCTATGGTTCTGTCCGCAACATTAAAAGTTTGAGCAAAAGAGTCGTTCGTAAAAATATGCCTTCCTTCTATTGAGATGCGCAGAACATACAAGCCGCTAACCTGTTGCAGCGTTTGCATCAGAAGATATTCTTGACCGAAAGTGCCATCAGTTTGGTTCAGCATAGTGATGTGTTTTATCGTATCGGTTCTGCGATGAAAGCCGATACAAGAACGTTAATGAGATGAATGAAGTTGAATATCGAGGATAATGACATACCCATTTTTGTACAGTAAATGTAAAATATCATCACGGCAATGATAGTGCCGAATTTTTAAATCTGTGCTTAATTTGTACGCAATCTTCTTTCAAACCATAGGTGTAAGTGTTTCCACTGCTTGGACAATCGCCGTGGCATCAATATCATCAAGACTTTGTTTGCCAAACAGAATAATATGGGGCATACCAAATGGTGCAAACCTTTGAGCATCATGCTTTGTAAGAAATAATCCAACTGTAGGAATTTGTATTGCTGAACCAAGATGTATCATTGCAGTGTCCGGCGAAACAAGCACCGCACACTGCCGTAAAATGCACTCCGATTCCGAAAATGACGATGTATGTGGTGACGGAATAACATAAGGCGATTGTTCCAACCATCGTTTATCATCATAACGTTGGGGCATGGCAAAGATGATGCAAGGTCGCTTTATTTTTTCTATGACATCAAGCCATAGTTCTTTTGATCGCTCTCTGACTGGGCTTCCGGCACTGATATTTATTGCAATAAGACCGGTCGCATTTACGGAAGCAACGAACTGTGTAACTTCCTTATTTATTGGCATTGACGGAATTGATGGAAGTGTGTCTTGTGAACTGTATGCTATGGACAGGTGATCCAACAATGCCAAATTTTTGTTGATGATATGCACCGAATTATCCACAGCGAGCACGGCATTGTAATGGTCAGTATGACCCGAAAAATCCAAACCGACGGTATGCCGAGCGCGTAATAGTCGCGACAAGAGCGTGAATGTAAAAGAAAGATTATCTTTGGGATTAAACAGTACATCAGCAGGATGGAATAAAAAAAAGAAAACACAAGAAAAGAAATCACTTTTCGCATGGAAAAGTCGAGTTATTGTTGTTTCATGTTTGTAAAAAGAGTAAGCCCTATTGCCGGGTGTTACAACATACAATTTTATATCCGGCAAAGACTTCCTTAAAATTCTCAATAATGGGGTTGTCAATATGGAGTCACCAAAACGCTCCAGTCCCAAAATCACAATAGAATTGGGCGAAGCTATCGGTGGAGCCAATTTCTTTTTCTGACCAAAGATGACTCGTAACCACCGAGCATACCTTTCGCGTTTTGTTTTCGGTTTCATTCGTGTGATGGTATTCTTGTTTGAAGTGTATAAAATATGCTCTCAATATACAAAAATACAGAGACTGAAGATAACTGTTTATGATGAACCACGATTGATTTCGCCGTATTTTTGCCTTCAAATTCTCATTTTACTCAAAAAAGATTGCCTTGGACATGACAATTTCATTGAACTGGTTGAAAGAAATAATTGATATACCTTACACAATCGAAGAGCTTGATTACACACTTACCATGCTTGGACTTGAAGTCGAAAAAGTTCATACCTCCGGCAAAGAGTTCCAAGGTTTTGTTATTGGAAAAGTGATGAGCAAAGAGAAGCATCCCGATGCCGATAAGTTGTCTGTGTGCAATGTGTTCGACGGTACAGTAGAACGCCAAATAATTTGTGGTGCGCCCAATGTGGATGCCGGACAAACCATCGTTGTTGCTCTTCCGGGTGCAAAAGTACCTCATGGTGGTTTCGAGATAGCCAAAAGAAAGATTCGCGGCATTGAATCGCATGGGATGATTTGTTCACAAGCCGAACTTGGCATCGGTGAAGACACGGGAGGAATATGGGTTTTGCCGGATAACTGTACAATTGGTATGTCTTTAGCACAATATCTCGGTCTTGACGATACCATCATAGAAATAGGTATCACTCCTAACAGAGCCGATTGCCTTAGCCATATTGGTATTGCTCGAGAAATTGCAGCTCGCACCGGTGGCAATATGAAGCTGCCTTTACTTCAACTTTCCGAAGACAGTAATCACTCCATCCATAATGATATAACTATTGATGTTGATGCTACATCACTTTGTCCGCGTTATGCTGCTCGCACCGTGAAAAATATTCGCATCACGGAAAGTCCGCTGTGGCTAAAACAACGCTTGGAATCAATAGGCATGCGACCAAGAAATGTGATCGTAGATATTACCAACCTTGTGCTTATGGAATGTGGACAACCGCTGCATGCCTTCGACTTAGACACAATACAACAAAGGAAAGTCATTGTCAAAACGGCGCAATCACAAGAAAAGTTTACTACTTTGGACGGTAAAGAACGCATACTTGATGAGAAAATGTTGATGATTTCTGATGCCGAGCGACATATTGCAGTGGCGGGTGTCATGGGAGGCGAAAACAGTGAAATCTCGGACACAACGGTCAATGTCCTTATCGAATCAGCATATTTCCATCCGTCAAGTATTCGCCGAACAGCAAAAAAATTAGGGATATCCAGCGATGCTTCGTATCGTTTTGAACGCGGAGTTGATCCCGATGCGGTCATATATGCAGTCAATCGTGCAGCACAGCTTATGGCTGATTTAGCCGGTGGCACAATCACTCAAGGTATTATTGATATATATGAAAATCCTATTATTCCGGCAACAATAACCTTGCGCTATGCGCAAATTGAGCGCATTTTGGGAATGAGTGTGCCATCAGAAATCATACAATCATACATAACATCAATTGGTTGCATCATAATCAATTCACAGACGGATGCCATCACAGTGCAAGCTCCGTCATGGCGTGTAGATATACACCAAGAAATTGACCTGATAGAAGAAATTGCACGATTATATAATTATGATAATATTGAACCGGACCGCAATGCAATATTCCCTGCCGATGCTGAAATTTCCCTATTGTTCAAATCACCGGAACGTCGCCATACCATACGGCACTATCTTGTTCATCGCGGTTTACATGAAATTATTACATATTCATTTACCGATGCGGGCACGGCATCACTTTCCAATAGTCCAACAATTACAATAGCCAACCCATTAGGCGAAGAGTTTTCTGTAATGCGTCCTTCACTGTTACCGGCAATGATGAAAGTGATTGATAGAAATTGCCGTAATGGTCAAAGCTCACTTGCTTTATTCGATTGCGGTAAAATTTTTTCCGCGTCAAAAGAAAAAACATTTATTAAAGGTATTCGCGAAAAAGAAGAACTGTGCATTGCATTAACAGGCGATTGTCAACAACAACATTGGACACAAAAACAAAGAAAATTTGATTTCTACGATATAAAAGGTATTGTAGAAGAATTGTTGTTCGATTGCCTGCATTTATCGGGTATTGTGCTTGTTCCCTCCGAGCAAGATAATACAATGTATGGCTCCAATAGAATGGATATAATTGCTCATAAAAAAATAATTGGCACTTTTGGCGAAGTTCACCGTTCCATCATCAAAAAATTCGGTATTGACCAAGCAGTATTTGCAGCATCAATTTCATTGTCGGATATTTTTACTCATCCGCAAAAAAAATTAAGCTACAAAATGATTTCGCCATTTCCGTCAGTAAGGCGTGATGCGGCATTTACTCTCGCCGAAGATATTGCTGCCGATGAAATTCTTCGAGCCGTCAAAGGTGTAAACAGCCCATTATTAAAAGGTGCGAATATTTTTGATGTGTTTACAGGAGCGGCAGTTGGTGAGGGTAAAAAAAGTATTGCTCTTTCTCTCATTTTCGGATCCGATGAACGTACATTGGTTGACCAAGAAATTAATACTCATTTTCAAGCCATCGTAGAAGCCATCGAATCCGGTACCGGAGCGACATTGCGCCAATAATTATTCATCATTTCACATAAAACTCGTATGAAAAAAATACTTTCCGTAGTAGGTGCGCGCCCTAATTTTATGAAAGTTGCTCCTATTCATCGCGCTTTTCAGCGTTATTCATCAGATATTGAACACAGTATTGTTCACACAGGTCAACATTATGATGCAGCAATGTCTGATGCGTTTTTTCAAGATTTAGATATGCCGGAACCGGCTGTCTTTCTCGGTATCGGCTCCGGAAGCCACGCCGTGCAAACTGCCAAAGTTATGGTTGAATTTGAAAAAGTATGTGAACATATTCGCCCTGATTTAGTGATTGTTGTCGGCGATGTCAACTCTACTGTCGGATGTTCATTAGTCTCCGTCAAAATGGGTATTCCCACAGCACATGTAGAAGCCGGTTTGCGCAGCTTTGACAGAACAATGCCCGAAGAAATAAATCGTATAGCAACAGACTCTATATGTGATTATTGGTTTGTGACTGAACAAAGCGGCATTGATGAATTACATAAACAAGGTGCACCTGAACATAAAATATTTTTCGTAGGCAATACTATGATTGATTCATTACATTATGCACTGCCCAAAGCAAAAGAATCACAATTTATTCACGAATTAGGTCTTACAAAAAAAAATTATGCCCTTATCACAATGCACCGCCCCAGTAATGTTGATGAGCCGGAGCAACTCCGTACTTTATTGCTTATGCTTGCCGAATTTTCTCGACAACGTGATATAGTTTTCCCCGTTCACCCCAGAACAAGAAAAAACATCGAAATATTCGGTTTATCGGATATAATTACTTCTCACCCTCGTATGCACTTAATTGACCCACAGGGATATATCACATTTTTACATCTTATGATGAATGCCGATTTCGTTATGACAGATTCCGGAGGAATTCAAGAAGAAACGACAGCATTAGGAGTGCCTTGCTTGACAATACGTACTACGACAGAAAGACCCGTCACAACATCTTTAGGAACAAATATTCTTGTGCATCCAAGTCCGGATACGATACGCCAAGCATTATACGACATTGTGACACTACCAAGAAAAACAGGACAAACACCACCTCTGTGGGACGGAAAAGCTGCTGAAAGAATAGCAGACATTATATACAAAATACTCTAAAAGAACCATTGTTATGATTCGCCATCATTACACATTAGAGCATATCGTCAAAGAATGTCGTAGTGAGTTAATCGGTTTATATATATCCGATTGTTTTACGCAAGAAAAAAACATTCTCATGATTGAATGTACCGCAGAAAAACATGAAAAATGGTTGGAGTGTTCGCTTGACACCCATAATGGTTCATTTTTTTTAAAAAAAGATTTTGCCAGAGCACGCCATAATGCAAAAGACTGTTTCTCAGAAATTTTAGGACAACAAATACGCAATATACAAATTTATCAACATGACAGAATTATTGCGATTCATACAACTTCTTTTATCTTATATTTTTTACTGTTTAGCGGTGGCAGAGCAGAAATCATATTATGTGACATTCACACTATGCCAATATCTCAATTTTTGTCATACCATAATTTTTCACGTAAAAATATTGAAGAGTTATTGACTGCGAGCAATTCCACGTTCCGCTTATACGAACATATATCAACGAAAGATGTTGAGCAACGTCTGCTTATATTTGCAACGAATACGAATATCGAAGAAAACATCAAAGCCGTTATTAACAAAGCATTTCCTGAATTAGGGAAATATTACAGTGATTATATAGAACATAAATTTCGGCATTTATCACATAAAAGCACAGACAAAGTGGCTTATCTCTCAGAGTTGATTATAGAGACATATCAGAGCATAAAATCATCCGAGGAATATTTTTGCCTTAACAATAGTTCTACCTATATTTTTTCATTAATTCCGCTTGACAATTTTTCGATAGTCTTTAGAAGCAGTAGTATATCTGAAGTTATCAGACGTACTATTTCTATGAGGCACAAAGTTCAAAGAGAGCATGAAATTATTCATACATTACGCAGTACATTAGAAAAAAAAACACAAAAAGCGCAAAGGACACTTACTCTTTTGGAGAAGGAAGATGCGGCACTGCAAAAATCCGAAAATTTCAAATTATGGGCAGATATTCTATTTTCTCAAGAACATGGTAGAATTAAACCGGAAGACAAGGAGTTTATTACTACGAATTGGGATGGCGATATAATTCATATTCCGGTTTCAACCGAAAAAACACTTATAGAAAATGCCGAGATTTATTATGCAAAACTCCGCAACGCCCATCAATCCGCAAAAATACGACGACAGCGTATCCCTTTTTATAAAAAAGAGTTAGAAACACTCGAAGGGTGGCTTTCAGCACTGAACAACAATCCGGACCTGAATTTATTGGAAGAATTATTTCAAAAAGTTTTTAAGACTTCTACAAAAAAGATGAATGCAATTCAAGAACAAGCACCTAAATTTCGGGTATTTCCAATAGATAATGGTTTTACACTTTATGTTGGGAAAAATGCCGCCAATAATGATGAATTAACAATGCGATTTGCAAAACCCAATGACCTGTGGTTTCATGCGCGAGGCGTTAGCGGTTCTCATGCTGTTTTGCGTCAAAATGGTAAAGAGAAACCCACAAAGAACATCATTGAAAAAGCGGCTGCCATTGCCGCCTACTATTCTTCTGCACGTAACGCTTCCTATACACCTGTTGCATATACCGAAAAAAAATATATTCGCAAACCCAAAGGAGCACATCCGGGCGCTGTTGTTATGGAACGAGAAAAAGTGGTAATGGTATCACCACGTTTACCCGAAGGTCATATTGAAAAAGAATAATTTATGGCTGTAAAACAATTTTTACTCCCTCAACAGTCCATCGAGATTTAATACTGACCAAAACAGGATTTACTAAAAATCTTTCAGCAAATGAATATGGATATGCTGTACCAAAATCATATTTGCCATTGTTATTCGAATCATGAAAAACCCCAAGCATATATTCACCCGGCGGTATATTATTCATTGTCCATAGACCTATTTTAGGAAGTATTATCGTATATTGTTTGGGCGTTCTTCCTCCAGCATTTTTCTGCGTCAGCAAAAGAATATATTGTCCACCCGATATTGATAACGAATCATACAACTCTCCTTTTATTGAACCAAACTCACGACTATCTATTGTTCTAAATCTAATACGTTGTGTACTATCATTCATTCTTTGTCCATTCCATGATTTAATATTTTTGTGCTGCAATTCATATTCATACCATTGATATGAAGAAAGCGGCTCTTCGCTTGTAATAATAAGTTCTGCGGGATGTAACCATCGGAAATACAGCGCTTGAGATTTGCTGTTTTTTGTATCAGTCAATGATATTCCGCGCATACATTCATTCGTATCTATTGCTGTGGAAAACTGAATACGTATTTCCGCAAACAGTGAAATATTTTTACTGCTGTCACGCAATGATATAGATTCAATAAACGGTTTAGTGCTATCAATATCAATTATACTTTTGAATACTTTGCTACTCAGAGAATCCTGAATTGTATTACCTGCTTTATCTTTTATTTCGGCATTACATATAATTTTCCATGTTTTCGAGGTATCAAGAGCTTGTTCGAATATTCCGTAGACAGTTTTTGTATTTTTGGAATTTTTATAGATCGTTGTAATTCTTATGTCTTTTGTTATAGAGTCATTAGTGTTCTTTAGTGAAAAAAACTGCGGTTTAAGAAATATGCTATCTATTTCTTCGGAAAAATCCAATTGCAATTCTCGTTGATTGAGCGGCTCGACCGTATATAATGCCGGAGCTATAATATCAGTTGCTTCATCGCACCGGACAATTGTTGGCGAGGAACGCGCATTATTGACAACAATTTGTTTCCATGTTGTTCCAAAACCATCGGTACCCAAAGAAAACAAACGATCTTTATACTGATCTTTGACAGCCATGAGCCGATACTCACCGTCCGGCAAAGCATAAAAAGTGAAATCACCGGAACTCCCTGTTTGGGTAATATAACGCGCTTCCGTAACGGAGGGATTAAGTGTATCCTTATTAAGAGTATTAAGCGGATACAAAAAAACGTAAATTCCCGCAGGCATAGACTCAAATATCTTCCCCTTAATTATTCCGCTATCTATACTATTACCCGTGGAAAAAGTCAAAGAAAATGACTCTGTCGGTTTATTACCCCTTAAATCTGTATAATCCGCACCCAATGAAACAGTATAGGTAGTGTTTGTTTCTAATGGTTGAGTAAATTGAATATCCAAAAATCGCCCACTCCAATCTAATTCATAGGTTAAGCGAGGCGTTATAAAAATATTTTCTGTTATCGTTGATTTTTGAATGTACTCGGAGAATTCGATGGTTACTTTATCTGCACTATAATTTTTTGACATTTGAGCAGGTACAAAAGAAATAACATTTGGCGGATCTTTGTCAGGTGGTCCGCCGGACGGGCGCTGCTCATTAGCACAGCCGAATAGTATGGTACTTATTAGAATAACAACCATACTATTTATGAACAGACTTTGTATTTTCATGTTTTGGTTTATGAATGTTTCTCGGATTATCCAAAAAAAAAGCCGATGATGATTTCATCGGCTTTTCAATTTACGAAAGTTTTTCCGCTTTCTTCACTTTTTGTGCTTATTTAACATATATCATGCGGCGGGTCAAGCTCTGACCATTCGCTGTCAATGTGTAATTGTAAA
>JAYRWZ010000125.1:0-8378 GCA_041917875.1 Chloroflexota bacterium
ACAGGATAAAGATGTGAGCACAATCAAAAAATCCTGCTAATCACTTCAATCCTATAAATCCTGTTCAAGACAATATTGCACAATCAAAAAAATCCTGCTAATCACTTCAATCCTATAAATCCTGTTCCAGACAATATAGCAGGTAATTTACTCCACAATAATATTTCTGCTGAGAGTGCCTGTGCCGCCTTCGAGAATGACAACATAATATCCTTTGCTCATTGCGCTCAAATCAATGTCGGCACTGCTCTGTCCGCGCTCCAATAGTGTGCTATATACCGTTTTTCCGCGAATATCGGTAATGCGCAAACCTGTCATGGACTGTGAATACGGGTGATAATCAATGAGGAGCCGCTTATTCACTATATTCATTTGCACGCCGGAATTATTCTCTTCACTGATGGCACTTGGTGATTGTGTGGTAAAACTCCATGTATCTGACCAAGGTCCATAGCCCGCACGGTTTTTGCCGCGTACTCGCCAAAAATATTGAGTACTATTTGTTAAACCCGTAATGGAAAAAACTGTATTCGTCAGTGTGGAATCTTGCGCTTGTAATGATGCAAAATCCTGCGATGCGGATACCTGAATTGCAAAGGTGTCTGCTTCTGTCGCTTTAGTCCAACGGAGCAGATTTTCTAAAGGTTGACCTATTGACGCATTCGGCGGCGATGATAATGATATTTTGGCAGGATAGATAGCTTGTGTGGTAAAACTGCGAACAGGTGACCAATCGCTCACTAAATTTCCTAATAACCCTTTAACACGCCAATAATATTGACGGGAATACTCTAAATTTTTTGCCGTGTAATTTAAGGCTTTTATAGATGAATCCTTAACAATAAATGTTGAAAAATCCGGTGTTGTACTTATTTGAAGATAATATTGTTCAGCATACGTTGATTGCTTCCATTGTAGTGGGGTATTGATATGGGTAATATCTTTTGCTCCATCAAGCGGCGAAGTTTGTTCGGGTACGGAAATGGTAATTGCCGGAGTTGTGCTTTTATATAAACCTCCCCATAATTCGGCACAATAGACATGAGTACGTATATCTGTACCGCAGAGAGAATAAAATCTATTATCGGTGACTCTGCGAACCCATTGTGCTGTTTTTTCATCATATTCAAATAAAGCACCTTGACCTGCTGCATAGACATTACCCGCCAAATTCATAGTAATGGATTGCATTGATATTCCAGTGAAAATACTTGGTGGCTTTGTCCAACGAGTTAAGCCGAAATCAAATGTATAGATACCATCCTCGGATGCCATAAATACCTGCGTAGGGCGAGTGACTGCTAAATCATACGTTTTTGTTCTTTTTTTAGGGTCTAATGAAAATCCATCAGAATAAGTAAACCACGTATCCATGGACTTATTAAAGGAAAAATATGTACCACTTGGAAAAAGCGGTGCCGTAGTAACTATCAAGTCGGTACCACTTAAGGTTCTTATTTGTCGTATTAAACCAATAGTGGTATTACTATTGATTTTTGTCCATGAACCACCCGCATTAGCAGACTGATAAAATGAATTAACAGAATTAACCTCACCGAATAATAATAGTGTATTATCTTTTCGTCCTAAAGCATAGAGGTTCATCTGTGAAGGTAAAGTAATTTTACGCCATATTTTTGTTTGAAATGAATATGCAAATAATTGATTGGTCTTAATCACAATTTCGCCGGGTAAAGAAATAATTTGCGCTATTCCAGATTCGTTATCGGGGTGACCCAAATATGTCCAGTCTGATGTGTCTGTAGAATAATATACACCCCCAAAAGTACCGATAAAGGTCATCGCGTTTTTATTATCTCTTTCAATTGATGTCACAATAGGGTTATTAAATGGTGGCATATATTGTGACCAATTCATACCATTATCTTTACTGATATATATACCCGTACCAATAGTACCGGCGACTATGTCACCCGAAGAAAGACGATAAAAACATGTGACATATCGGGAAGGAAGTCCTTTCACTTTATTGGGAACTTCGGCTATTGACCATGTGCCGGTGGTTGATGACTTTTGTAATTCAAATAATGTAACAAGTTCACCAAAAATAGAATGTAAAAACGAATTGTTTCCTAATGGTATAAGACCTCCTTTATATAATGGAAACTCACCTTGATTGAGACCAAGAGATGTTATCGGTGTATATTTCCTTTTATGTGTCGTATAATGCCATGTAACACCATTATCGGTGGACATTAATAAATAATTATTATTTGCATAGACATTATCATTCTTAAAGCCATAAATTGTTTTATTGGTATCCATTAACATTTCTGCTATGCCTGCAGAACTGTTGCTTGGCATTTTTGTGAAGGTTATACCATCTGATGATGTATAGTCTTTGACGATATATGTGCCATTGGCAGCACGAATTCCTGAGGCTAATCCGGCTACGGTGTCAAATAATACTTTACTGTTTCTTATTGCAGTATCTCCAAAAACAGACCATGTAACACCATTATTAGTGGAGCGGTATAATTTTTTATAGACACCGGCAAATACTAAGCCCTCAGATTGACTGTAAAGGTAATGGATATTTTTACTTACAAATGATTGCCCAACATTAGTCCATGAGCCGCCTTTATTTTGTGTAAGATATAATCCTTTTCGAGTCCCTGCCAAAATATTACCATTGGAAGTCACACTCAAACGAGCAATAAGACTATCTTGGAAAATTGCTGTGGGTATTTTATCCCATTGCGAAAATGCGGGATTAGTTTTCCATAGACCATAGGGTGTACCAATAAAAATATCGCCATCGCTTGTTTGTGTGATGGATGTAATGGTTGCACCGGGAATACCGGTGACTTTTTCTAATTGAATACTCTGTGAATGTGCGCTGTAATATGCACAAACGCAGAAGAGCATAATGTAAAGATAGTTTTTCATAACTCTAGTAATAATGGTTCTGTTCTTCTTTTAATGATAAGTATAGAATAATCATACTCCAATAAGCAAGAATGCTGTTAAGAATGATATAGGCGTTTTTCTCTTTCAATCTTTATCAACAGTAAACTCATAGTGCAATATAACTCTTTGTATCAATATAATGTTCTTTATCCTGCTTCGACCTGCTCATCCTTCGCTATAACCCTATAAGGCTTTGAAAACCTTATAGGGTTGGGATATATAAACGCCATCATTCAATACGGTAATTGTTGAAATTCAATCCCGCATGGATGACATTATCTATTATCATGTCGCTCCTACGGAGCTTGGTTTTTTTTGTTTTTCATTTTTTAATGCTTGAGTATTTTTCAAAGCTTTGTTTAATGAATTTCATGGCGCTGAATAAACGCTGCACAAATCACAACAACTTCAACTTATGGCTGTGACAAAAATACATAACTCTCGACAATAGACAATATTGTCGTTTAAAAATGATGAGATATGTTCATGGTATATGGGGCGGGTCTTGCTTTTGATTGTGCTGCATTTTTCTTCACAAACGGACAAAAAAAATGTCACGAAAGAAAATTTCGTGACAAGGAGATGTAGGTGCTGATTATTGTTGTGATTTATTTTTAGTATAGCCGTAAGCACAGTGGCGGCAGCCGGATTTGCAACAATATCCACGATTACGTAAATGTAATTGCGTGAATACTATATATCCTGTTTTGGGGTCTTTGTAATATGTTTCTCCCTTGCTGCATGCTTCATCGTGAATTTTCATATATAGAGCACGGTATTGTTCTTCGGTCATGATTATTTCCGTCCGATACGCTGCACCCACTCCATAAAACTATCCACATACTTAGCGAGTAAATCTTTGGTTAATTGATCGGTGAGCATTCCTTCGGCATCAAATTTTTGAGCAGCACTCGCCACATATATTTCGGGTCTGTTCATGACAATAGCATTGATAGCGAACATAATATAGCGCAATTGAGCTTGTCCGCGCACTCCTCCGAATATTCCTGTGGAAGCACTCAAGAGACCAACCGGTTTGCCGGAAAATGACGGTGTCGGCGGACGGGATGCCCAATCAATGGCATTTTTGAGCGCGCCGGGAACGGTATAGTTATATTCGGGCGAGACAATGAGAATGCCGTCGGCTGCGGCAATGCCATCACGAAAAGCAGCCACAGCTTCGGGATAGCCCTCGGCTTGCATATCGGCATTATATAAAGGTATATCGGCTATCGTAAGCTCGGTATATTGGACATTTTCGGGAAGAATGCTGCTCACATAGCGCAACAAAGAACTGTTAAAAGAGCCGGAACGTAAGCTGCCGGAAATACCGACTATGGAGAGTGATGACATGGATTGTCCTCGAAGAATGATAAAAAAATTTGCACAAATCACGTGACGATTGACACAATAACATAGTACAATTTGAGATATTGTTGTAAATTGAGCCCTGTTTCGCATTTTTATCCATACTTACAGGAGCATTTTTTTATGAAATACGCGCTTTTTGTTTTGGCAGCGTTATTGTTTTTCACCGTACATAACAGTGCTTTGGCGCAACGCGATCAATTGCAGCAACAAATCTTTACCGAAAAAATTCCCCATGATTTCCCCACTGTCTGGAAAGCTGTCCATAAGTTGCTTGAAGAATTGAAGATTCAAATCGAAAGTGAAAAGAAAAGCAATGAAAATGCGGAAAATCTTTACAGAGGCAATATACGCACTGAATATTATGTGTTTACTTCCGGCGAGGACACAACCTATGATGTTCTTGAACGCTATGGAGTTACGCCAACAGTGCGTGGCGGTGCATGGCTTACGGGCAGAGTGCAATATAAAATTATACTCAAGGAAAATGCCGATAATACTACGGATATGAAACTGACGGCGGAATTGAGCGGCTATGAAGGACATGTGACGAATGCAGTGCAATTTTGGAATTCCAATGGTACTTTGGAAAAAGAACTTATTGCGCGTATTCTCAAAAAAGTTGAACAAGTAGCCAAAGAAGAATAAAAAACGATGATGATGCGCCATAGTGTTTATCTGCTTATTGTAACTTTGTTTACAAGTATGGATATGTTCGGTCAATTATCACGTGAGCAATTGTCCATTTCTGATTCGATGTGGCGGCACATTGAACAAAAAGCCGGTTTTGCCAAACCCTTCGGCTTTAGCGAGGATGAAATGCGCGGTTATGGACCCGATGAGTTTGTGTTGCGTAATGTGTGGACATTGTTTCGCAATGCTCGGACCATACCGCGCTATTCCGGTACAGTGACAAAAAATCTGTTGGATAATATTCACGATCCGGCAGCATTGATTCGCACTGCATACGGTTGCGCCGATATTTCAGCCGGTCGTATGCTGACCATGCCACCGCCAACATCGTGGGGTTATGCTTCGCTTGCCGACAGCGTTTCGGCTGCGGTTGCACTTCGTAGTGTGCTGCAACAACTTCACAGCCCATCGTCCATTTACGACAATCTCCGCGAATATCCGGCGCATTATCAAAAATTAGTTGCTCGTATTCTCATCGGCATCATAGAAAGCAAGCCATGGGTTGAAGCCGCATTCCCAAAGAAAGAATTTGAGGAATTATCGGGACTTACGGCTGCTTCATCACGTGACGAATGGTATCGTTTTGCGGTCGCACCTTGGGCTGACGATCGCTTAGGGCAACTTGCCACATTGAATAAATCCAGTTTGCAAGCATTAAAAGTCACGGACAGAAAATATCTTGCTTTTGGCTCTGCTTTACTTGCCACGCATATCCATCTTGCATTACGGGAATTTCGTTCAGCGGACTCCGCCTTCGGCGCACGTGTTGCGCTCAAGGGCACTGCATTTCTCACCGATTTGGGCATGGTGCGTTTGCTTGGCACAGATGCCGATACAGTACATAATTCATGTTTTTTAAGTATTGATTTTGGCGGAAACGATGTGTATAAAGGTCGTCAGGCAGTAACGTCTCCTTTGCATGAACCCATAGCTGTTCTTATTGATGTGGCAGGCGATGATCTATATGCCACGGACACCACATTGTCATTGGGCTGCGGTCTTTTCGGTGTGGCTATGCTTTATGATATGGAGGGCAATGATCGCTATCAAGTGAAAGAATCGGGACTTGGATGTGCATGGTATGGAACGGGTCTTATCATGGATTATGAAGGTAATGATGGCTATACGGTTGATAAATCGTGGGGACAAGGGGCAGCGCATATCGGCGCGGGCATTCTTGCGGACTTGGGTGGTAATGATGAATATATATGTGCGGAACAATCGCAGGGTCTGGGTTCCACATTAGGCACGGGTATCTTGGTTGATGCGACGGGTAATGATCGCTATGTGGCTCGTGATGACGGTAATCCCACATCTATTTATCTTAATCAATCGGTAGCTATGGCACAGGGTTGTGGCTTCGGTCGTCGCGCTGACTTAGGCGATGGTCACAGCTTAGCAGGCGGAGTAGGCATATTATGCGATGGCAAAGGCGATGATTATTATTCTGCTCAGGTATGGGCGCAGGGCTGCGGCTATTGGTGGGGTCTGGGTATTTGTGAAGACCGTGAAGGCAATGATACCTACCGAAGCGGTAAATATTCGATTGGTGCGGCTGCACATTTTGCCATTGGTTGTAAAGTGGACTTGCTTGGCGATGATATTTATACCGAGGGCTATAAAGAAGCTGTTAATCAATACTTAGGGCATGCGCGCGATGGCAGTATCGGTATATCCATAGATGGTGAGGGCAATGACAGATATCTCTTCAAAACACATTGCGGAGGTGCTGCCGATTTGGGAAGTCTGGCTTTATTTTGGGACAATGCCGGCAATGATACTTATACGGCAATCATCAGCGGCGCACCGAATGCAAAAGATACATGGAGCGATACACCCCCATTTGGTGCTATAAGCGGCTACACACCGTTCTATACATTTCGTGATGATATTCAATCCTATGGAATTTTTCTTGATTCAGGCGGAAAAGATAACTATAATTTGGATTTGCAAGCCCATCCGTGGAAAAAACAGCCGACCAATAATGCGACTTGGCAATTTATTCGTTCCGTCAGGGAACGCGGCATAGGTATAGATATGGAAAAAAAGTAAAAAAATATAATCTTTATATCCGATAAATATAGTCATTCAAGTAAAGGAATGGTGTGTAATGACAGAAAAAAACAGCGAATTGTATCGCCTTGCGGCAAAAGTGGAAAGTCTTCAAAAACAACATGAAGCGTTTTCTGATGAATTGCAACAATTGCGTGATGAAATTAATCTTCTTCACAGTGTGGAATCCACTCCCGACATTGTGCAAAACAGTGCTGAGGAAGAAAACATCAATGCGGAAACGGCATCCGAGCAGCACAATGAAGACCATGAAAAACAAGTTGATATGCCACCCAGAATTGTGTTTACCGCAATGAAAGTGCCCCCCTCGAGACAGAAAGCACCTACAGGTGATTTGGGTATTGACATAGAAAAACTGATCGGTGAAAATATTATCAATAAAATCGGTATTATCATAACAGTGATTGGCATTGCAATAGGAGCGAAGTATGCTATTGATCATGAACTTATCAGCCCTTTAACAAGAATAATATTGGGCTATGCAGCTGGATTAGGATTGCTTGGATTTGCAATAAAGCTCAAACAAAAGTATGAAAATTACAGTGCGGTCTTATTAAGCGGCGCAATGGCAACGATGTATTTTATTACTTTTGCCGCATACAGCTATTATGACTTAATTCCGCAGATATTGACATTTACGCTTATGGTAATGTTTACGATTTTTACGGTCATAGCTGCCATAATCTATGATAAACATATTGTTGCGCATATAGGATTGGTCGGTGCTTATGCCGTGCCGTACTTATTGAGCGAAAATTCAGGAAGGGCAGATATTCTGTTTACCTATATGTCAATTATCAATACCGGTATTCTATTCACTGCCTTCAAAAAATATTGGCGATCACTTAATTATTCGGCATTCGGAATAACGTGGCTTATATACCTTACATGGTATGCGTTTTCGTATCGAACTTATGAGCATTTTATTCTGGGATTCACATTCCTTTTTGTCTTCTTCTTACTTTTCTACATAACATTTTTAGCATATAAGTTACTAAAAAACGAGCAATTCCAATATAAAGACATTGCTTTGATACTGACAAATTCGTTCATAATGTATGGTGTTGGTTATTCAATACTCGACAATCATACTACAGGCACATATTATCTTGGTTTGTTTACTGTTTTGAATGCAATTATTCATAGTATTGTAAGCATTGTCGTCTATCGAAAAAAACTTGCCGATAAAGGCGTGTTTTATCTTATATCGGGCTTGGTACTTGTCTTTTTAACATTAACGGCACCTGTTCAATTAGATGGTAATTGGGTGACTTTACTGTGGGTGGGCGAAGCTGCTTTGCTGTTTTGGCTTG
>JAYRWZ010000126.1:0-2075 GCA_041917875.1 Chloroflexota bacterium
ATACAAGTTGGCAATACCCGCGATGGCAGTTGCTGCACCATAACCGGCTGACGCTAACCCTCCAACAGCAGTAGTACCACCGACAGGTGCGAGGGTTCCACCGCTGAAAACCGTTATTATGCCCCCACCAGTGGCAGCTGATACTCCACTAGCAACTTCTTGCACACCTTTAACAATTGCAAAAGCGTGCCCTACAATTTCACCCAAGTTAGCTGCTGTCTTAAAATTATTGGGTACTTTCTCAGTTGGATTTTGCTTTAATGCTGTTAATATAATTCCACCGAACACGGTTCTATCGCCTGCATAAGCAGTCATTGCTGACACAGCAAATACGGAAACTTGCTGAGCTGCTTCTACTACTTGCTCACCTACATTTGCAAGTGCTGCTATAACACGATTTTCAAGCAGTTCTATCGGGTCGGGTGTCACCACAATTTCTTTTGTGCTAACTGCCCAATATAGATTGCCATCAGAATTTTCCACGGACATAAAATGCCCGCCTTCATAATCAATGTGTTGCCCTGCTTCTGTATGTTTTGCTACATTAGCTTCTTTGTTTGGATCGTATGTTGCCGCCAACCCCTGCGGATCGCTGAACAAAATTGGATTGCCTGCCATAGCCGAGTAGGGGCTTTCCCAAGGTCGTTGAGCGTGTCGAAATGTGGTTGAAACACAGGGTCACGAGTGAGCCATTGTGCCAAACGCGGGTCATAAAGACGATATTTGGTATTGAGCAAATTCCCTTCGCCGGGTTTGGTTTTTTAGATGTCAAAGAACACGGGATTCACTTTTCAGTTTCAAAAGTAACAAAATTTTTCAAATATGCAATTTTTGTGAAATTCAATTCCGAAGGGATGACATTTCTATTGCGATGTCGCTCCGACGGAGCTAGTTTCAATCCCGATCTGTATTTTTGTCTTCGCACTTATTTTCAATTGAAAGCAAAATAACGACAATTGGCTTTTACATAAACATATAATTTTCGAATGGTTCATACTTTGTAAAAACATGGTTTATCTCCGTGGGGTTAATATATTTTGTCATTGTCCAAATTTCTTCTCTTGTCTTACCGGCATCATCAATCAACAAGCAATTCACAATTAACCCCAATTTTTTCAGCTTCTTTTACAAACGTATTCGCCAAATCTATATCATCTATTTCAATAATCACAGCCTTACCTTCTAAAACCAAATCAACATTAGTTTTAGCTTCTTTCAAAGATTTTCCAAGTATATTCATTTGAAGTTGTGATAGAGATACTTTTTTAAGTCCTTCTCTCCAGCTCACTAATATAATTTGTGCCATAAATTTACATCATAGAATGATACTATAGGTTCTGTGTCTTACTTCCTTACAAATCATACAAATCTCTGCCTCATTCTACAAAATCAAGAGGGATTTCGGTTTTAGCTCAATCATCTCATACAAGCGTAATCCAATAGCGCCTTTTGTACTTCATTGTCTCTGCATCGTACACAATATTGTCTAAAACACCGCCATTCGACTCAATAATTTTAAGAGAAGCCGTATTATCTTCATCACAAGTCACGAGACAGGACGACAAACCAAGTGCAAGCATATATGGTTTTGCTAAAGACAATATCAATGTTCCATAACCCTTTTTCCGTTGCGATGGCACTATGACATAACCGACATGCCCTCCAACAGAAGCAAGAAATTCATTAAGTTCATGACGTATAGATATGCGACCAACAATAGTATCACCGACAACTGCTACAAGAAAAGTATTCGGCACAAAACGCTCCGGTAAATTTAATCCCTTCGACCAATCCTGTAACAATTGTACATATCCCGCAAAATCGTGACTATGCCCGAAATTAAAAGCAAAAGTATAGGGCATAACATCAAGAGCACATTCTTCCATTGCTTTCATAAATGCTCGCTCATCGCTTATGTGTACAGGACGAACAACTATACCATTCATAGGGACACTCACAATATCATCCACGTTCAATAAAGTCGGTAATTATCGAAGCCCAGAGTGTTGTACGGATTTTTTCTAATGGATGATAAGAACCGGGTAATACATACAATTCGCTTTTTTGATTGCTTC
>JAYRWZ010000127.1:0-32151 GCA_041917875.1 Chloroflexota bacterium
AAGAATATAATGGTTGTTGGCGATGACGCACAAAGCATATATTCGTTCAGAGGAGCCGACTCGGATAATATATTTGATTTCGAAAAAGAACATCAAGATACAGCCGTTATTGCAATTTCAAAAAACTACCGTTCAACTAGTGAAATATTAACGGTATCAAATCACACGCTTAGTCAATCTGAAAAATCGTATCACAACGTTTTACAGAGTGATAAAAGCGGCACAAAACCGTTTGTTGTGGCAACAAAAAACGAAAGACAACAATCGGTATTCATCACGCAATTACTATTGCAGCAAAGAGAAGAGGGAGTTGCTTTAAATGAAATTGCTATTCTCTTCCGTTCAGGTTTCATGTCATTTGATCTTGAAATAGAATTGCAAAAAGCGAATATACCATTCAAAAAATATGGCGGTTTACGATTTTCCGAGACTGCTCATCTCAAGGATATTTTAGCTATTGTTAAAATATTACACAATCCGCATGATATAATTTCTTGGTATCGAGTTCTATTATTATTAGATGGCGTAGGTCCTAAAGGTGCTTCGGTCATTGTTGAGGAAATTCAAAGAAATTCGGAAATTATTTACTGGATGTCGCCGGATATTACCAAACCTGTCCGCGGTTTCAATATGATATTGAATCTATGTTCCCTCCTTCAACAACTACATACCGATAATGCAGCTATAACAGACATAGTAACAAAAGTTTCGCATTTTTATCGCCCGATTTTACAAAAAAAATATGATGATTTTGCAAAACGATTAAAAGATATAGATACCGTTATCAGCATTTCCTCTGCATATACCTCCTTACCTGCATTTTTATCCGATATGACATTGGAAGGTCCTACAGAGAGTACAATTGCAGAACAAGAAGGGAATGAACAAGAATTTGTTACTTTATCAACCATTCATTCAGCAAAGGGACTGGAATGGAAAACTGTGTTTATTATTTGGGCATTAGATGGGCGATTTCCATCCACCCGATCACTTGAATCATCAGCAGCACTTGAAGAAGAACGGCGATTATTTTATGTTGCTGTAACAAGAGCAAAAGACGAAGTGGTTATCACATATCCGATTGATGTTTTTGATCGTGAAAGTGGTATGATTTTGGGAGAACCCAGTCGTTTTTTACAAGGAATGAATGAAGATATGATTGAACGTTTTGTTGTCATGGAAGAGTGATGAAAGTATTTTATTCCGATAAATACACGATTCCTTTACCACTCGGTCATAAGTTTCCCATCAGTAAGTACCGGTTGATAAAAGATGGTTTGTTAGAGCGCGGAGTTTTACGAAATGAAGAATTGTTCGAATGTCCTTTAGCCGATATTTCAATTGTAAAATTAGCGCATGATCCGGAATATGTTGATGCCGTCATTGAATGTCGTCTCGATCCCAAAATGGTGAGAAGAATTGGCTTTCCTCAGTCAGAAGCATTGCCATTACGTTCATTAGCAACGGTTGGTGGTGCTTTAAGTGCAGCAGAGGAAGCATTAGAAAATGGGGTGTCCGGTAATTTAGCAGGTGGTACGCATCATGCTTTTTATGATTTAGGTGAAGGATTTTGTGTATTTAATGATTTTGCAGTCGTCATTATGAGTTTACTCTCTCAGAGAAAAGTAAAGCGCGTTGCAATTGTAGATCTGGATGTTCATCAAGGGAACGGTAACTCTTCAATGCTGGCTTCGCTGGACAATGTCTTTGTGTTCTCTATGCATGGAGAAAATAACTATCCTTTTCACAAAATTCCTTCTACACTTGATATAGCTTTACCTGACAATGCCGATGATGATACTGTCTTATCATTATTGTACGACAATTTTAAGCGCGTTTTGGCTTTTGAACCGGACATAATTCTCTATCAACACGGCTCTGATATGCTAAAAGAAGATGCCTTTGGCAGACTATCAATGACATTAAGTGGTTTAGCACAAAGGGACAGATTTGTGTTCAATGAAGCAAAACAAAGAGGGATTCCTGTGTCATTAGGGCAGGGTGGCGGCTATGCAAAACCGATAGAAGTAACCGTAGAAGCTCATATTCAGACTTATTCAATTTTGAAAGATGTTTATGAGCTTATTTAAGATTTCCATGTTGCTGTTATGTGCAGCATTTAGTTTGCTACAATTAAGTAATGCGGCAATTGCTCAAACAGCCGAGCCGATTATCCTACAATATGCAGATAGCTTAATCGGTCGGGAAACAATATTAGGTGTTGAGCGTGAACTCGTAGGAAATGTTCATCTTAGGCAAGGCAATGTTTATGTATGGTGCGATAATGCCATTCAATATTTATCAGAAAACAGAGCTGTTCTTATAGGGAATGTAAAAATTGTACAGGGTACAGTAACAATGACGGGACCACGTGCAGATTACAATGGGAACTTAAAGATTGCTTACGGAACACAAGGTGTAACGATCGTAGATCGCAAAACTTCTCTTTCTGCCGAACAGGGGATATATTCCATGAAAAGTTATGTTGCCGAGTTTTACGACAATGTCCGTTTAGAGGATGATACAGTCCATATAACAGCAGACACAATACAATACGAGAGGCGCACACGCAATAGTTTTGCACAAGGAAAAGTGATTGTCAAAGGCAAACAATCGAATGTTTTGCTCGCTGGTGATTCTGCCTTTCATTATCCGACAAAACATTATTCACTTATTAAGGGTAAACCATTTTTATTAAAAGTAGATACAGTATTACTAAAACAAAAAGATACTATTGCAAAGTCTGTGAGCGACTCGACATATGCACCTATAGAACTGCGTTTTGATACTTCTATTGTTGTTGCTGAAAAGTTGGAAGCATTTCGACAAAATCAAGACAAATACATTGCTTATGACAGTGTTGAGATGATACGTGGCGAACTAAGAATGAAAGCGCAATTGGCAAATTTTGATAATATAAATGAGAGAATATCGCTTTATTCAAGCCCTATTGTTTGGAATGATTCTACGCAAATTGTTGCTGATTCAATAATTGTCAGAATGGAAAACAAGCATCTCCGACAGATTAAAGCGTATGGAAATGCTTTTTCATCGTCCAGGGATGACACATTATACTCTTCACGAATCAACCAACTGAGTGGTCAATTCATCAATGTATCGATAACTGATGATAGTGTACGCACAATATTAAGTCGGGGTGACGCAAAAAGTTTGTATTACATGGACAGTGATGGGCAACCCGATGGAGCAGCACGCAATAGTGCCGACAGTATTCGTATAGAAATAGAAAAAAATAAACCTGAAATTATACATTGGTTGGGCGCAGTTGTCGGTGATGTCTTTCCGGAAACAGTCATTGCAGATAAAGAAAAAGACTATGCTTTACCGGGATTTCGCCGAAGAGAAGACAAACCAAACAAGGATCTCTTACTAATTCGGCTCTTCTCTCGTCAAAGAAGCATTCATTTAAAAAAGGATGATCGCAGTGAAAATATCGAAGTGTTTCGTAAGTAATTTATGTAAGATCTTAGCAGCGTGTGCCGCTTGTGGTCTTTATGGATGTGGTATTGCACAAGAGCACTATGATGCTGCCATTAAAAGCCGTGATTCACTAAAGGTAGTTGTTAACGATCTAATTGGCAAGAATGTCCGTTTGACCCAAAGTAATAGTGAAAAAGAATCATCGTTGACTCATGTAAACTCAGACCTAGAAAAATTGCAAGGAGAGTATGCGGATCTAAAGAGCCGCTATGAACAATTATCTACAAATTCAACCGAAGATAATGCAAATTTGAATGCCCAATTGGAAGAAGTCCGTAAAGATTTGGCTTTACGTGAAAAGAGAGTAAAACTTTTGGAAAAAAAAATTAAAGAACGCGACTCGGTCATGACCTCCTTACGCGATAAAATACAAAAAGCATTAGTTGGTCTCAATAATAATGGTTTAGAAGTACACATCAAAGAAGGAAAGGTGTATGTCTCATTATCGAATAAATTATTGTTTAAATCGGGTAGCACCGACATAGATAAAAAAGGTCAAGAGGCATTACTGTTTATTGCCGGTGTGTTAAATACGCAAGACGATATAACAATTACAATAGAGGGGCATACTGATAATCAACAAGTCAGAGGTAATCATCGCTTTTCGGACAATTGGGATTTAAGTGTTTTGCGCTCTACGGAAGTTGCGCGTTTCTTAACATCACTTGGCGGAGTGGACTCAAAAAGAATAATTGCTTCGGGTAGAAGTGAGTACTTTCCCGCTGTCTCCGGCGATAACAATGAATCGCGTGCATCAAACAGAAGAACTGAAATAATTATCACACCTCGCTTAGATGCGATAATGGAAGCAATTAAATAATAAGGAATTACAGATGACAATCAGACCAAGATTTCCCGATCAAGATTATATATTTTTAGTGAAAAGTCCTCATAGACCGGGTTCACTCGGTTTTTTACTCTCTGTACTTGGTGCAGAAGGTGCTTTAGTGGGCGATATAAAAACTTTATTTATTGGTAAAGAAAGTTCTTTCCGCGAGATAACCGTGTCGGTCTTTGATAATGAACATTTGGAAAAAATTAAAAGAGCGTTATTGGAAAGAACAAAAGTCGAAATTGTTGAGATACGCGATATTGTGTTTGAGCGGCATAAAGGCGGAAAAATTCGAACATCAAGAGTAAAAAATCTCGATAAACCTGAGGACTTACGATACATTTATACACCGGGTGTTGCTCGTGTATGTAAAAAGATTCAAGAGGAACCCGAAACGGCTTTGATTTATACGAATATTAGTAATAGTGTAGGCATATTTACAAATGGAACCAGAGTATTAGGGCTTGGAGATATTGGACCCCGTGCAGCAATGCCGGTGATGGAGGGGAAATCTGTACTTTACGATCAATTTGTTGGGATAAGTGCTACTCCTATTTTAATTAACACAAAAGATCCAATCGAATTTGTTGATATTGTGGAAAAAATTGCTCCTACGTTCGGAGGTATTCATTTAGAAGATATTCGCACACCTGATTGTTTCTATATCGAATCGGAATTGATTCGCCGATTGGGGCAGCCGGTTATGCACGATGATCAGCATGGCACTGCAACTGTACTCTTGGCGGCTGTTATTTCCGCATTACGTTCAACGGGACAAGAAGAGAACTCGCGATTAATTTTTGGTCAATTAGGGCTTGGTGCTGCCGGGTTCGGTATAGCAAAATTACTTATTGATTATGGATTTTCTGTCATTGGTTTTGACCCGAGTGAAGATGCAAGAAAACGACTGATTGAATATGGAGGGAAAGAAGGAACTATTGATTTCATCATGGAACAAGCTAATGTAATCATTGCAACGACAGGTGTAGTCGGTTTGATAACCAAGTCTATGGTAAAAAAAGGTCAGATAATTCTTTCTTTATCGAATCCCGTACCGGAGATTTTACCCGATGATGCTTTGGATGCCGGTGCAGCGTATGCTGCTGATGGTCAGAGCGTGAACAATGCTTTGGCATTTCCGGGACTATTTAAAGCAGCTCTTTCCGTAAAAGCGAAAGAAATATCCAGTCAAATGAAAATAGCAGCTGCACAGGCAATAGCAGACTTAGCCCGACCGGGTGAACTCGTCCCCAGTATTTTTCATTCGAAGGTTCACGATAAAGTTATAGAAAAAGTCATGGGTTTATTTTAATATTTGCATATTTATCTTTTTATTAACATGACATTTCTTAATCCACTTGTTCTTCTTGGTTTGATAGCATCATCAGTGCCACTGCTGTTGCATTTGTTTTCTATACGAAAATCTAAAACCGTAGAGTTCAGTTCACTCCGATTTCTTAAAGAGTTACAAAAAACAAGTATTAAGAAATTCAAAGTGAAACGTATTGTGTTACTCATACTGCGAACTTTGATTATTACTTTTATTGTACTTGCATTTTCTCGACCGACAATTCAAACATCACTTCCGATTTTGGGTACACATGCAAAAACAAGTGCAGTCATAATCATTGACAACTCTGCAAGCATGAACATATCAGACGGAAAGGGTAATCGGCTGAATAGAGCAAAAAATATATCCTTATCCATTATAGATGCTTTACGTGAAGGTGATGAGGTTTCGATAATTACGGCGAATACAATCATGGATAATATGCCGGCACCTGTGTCAACCAATTTTGCACTTGTCAGACAAGAAATTGACAAGATACAGTCTATACCTAATCGTTTCCCATTACGCAGCACACTATCACACGCTTCTTCGCTTTTACATCAGTCCCGTAATCTGGCAAAAGAAGTCTATATCTTAACTGATGCTCAAGTCAATATTTTTGGAGAAAACACAGATTCTTTGCTTAACTTCGATAAGAGCATAGGTGTATTCGTTCTCCCGATTGGAAATTCATCTGAAAAAATTGGAGAAAATATTTCTATTGATTCGGTAAGAATACTCACTAATTTTGTACACAAAGATTCACCGGTGGAAATTGAAGCTCTTGTACGCAATGACACGGACAAAGAAATTCGGGGTGTTGTTATTAGTTGCCATTTTAATTCGAAAAGGGTTGCTCAAAAATCTATTGATTTAGCTAAGAATGAAAAACGATCTATTACTTTTTCTGCAATACCCAATAATGACGGAGTAATCCAAGGAGTTATAGAATTAGAAAATGATGTTTTTTTGACAGATAACAAAAGATATTTTTCTATTAATGTACCTCCACCTCCTACAGTAGCTCTAATAGGTAACCAACAAAATGCCGGATTCGTTGACATTGCATTGCTGACTGGTGAAAGAGCTATGAATTCTTTGCAAAAAATTCCGCAACTATATTCGCCATTGTCATCGACGACAATGGATTGGGATAATCTTCATACGGTCATTGTCACCGATTATATAAGTGATAGAACAACCGAAGCACGATTGAGGCAGTTTGTGGAAGAGGGTGGGGGAGTCTTGTATTTTGCTGATCCAAAAGCTACCCAACAACAAATAAACTCTCAATTACAACTTTTGGGTTTTGAAAGTATAAGTGAAGTAACCGCACAAAAAAATCAGTCATTAAATGTGACTTTGTTTGATTACAAACATCCTTTATTTAGTGGTATTGTCAAATCTACAAAAGATAAAACTGTTCTCTCTTTAGGCGAGCAAAACATTCAAAGAGCGAGAATAAGTAATGGGGCGACGGCAATAGTATCTATTACTGAAGGCGCTATCATTTCAGAAAAAAAAGTAGGAAAGGGAAGAATAATATTTTGTGGTTTGCCACCGACATTGGAATGGAGTAACTTTATTCAGTTACCAATTTTCCCTGCATTTATTGTCAGGAGTGTTCAATATTTGTCGCAAACAGACATCAAAGGAAAGTCATATATTGTAGATGAAAATATTTTGTTAAGATTACCAAAAAAATATTCTACCGGTGGAACCTTTTCTCTTACTGACCCGAATGGAATGACACAAAATTATTCTACGGTACAATATCCTTCAGGTGCAGTTATTCCGTTTGGTATTGGCAAGATGCCGGGGGCATATTCCGTTTCATCAAATGGTAATCCGGTTACGGGGTTTGCTATCAATCCTCCGTCAAATGAAGGTCGTCTTGCATTTATTGACACTGAATCGCTTGAAAAAGTTATAAAAAGCTATTGTGACCCGGAAGCATCCGTTGCTCTTATTAACGAAACTTCAAATATTGCAAAAAATGTTGCGATGGCACGGACAGGTTCTGAATTGTGGAAAGCTTGTCTTGCATGTGCCATCATGTTTGCATTGTTAGAAATGATAGTCGCACGAACGACGAAAAATGATATGACAGGAGAAATTGCATCATGAGTCATGCCGATTTATTGCCACATGATTATAGACAGAACCTTCATCGAGATATAGAAAATCTACGACAACAACTTAGATGTTGCCTAGAGGAATGGTTTCATCTTACGCAAGTAAAAAAGAAGGAATTACTCGAATTGTACGACTTACATTTCCGAGAATGTGAGATAGTTATTCAAAAGAAATCCCTCGAATTATCCATTTTACAGAGGAGAATTGAGTTATTCATGATAAAAATACAACGTGGTGAAAAACTGACAAAAGACATCATTGATTCAATCAATTATATGGTTGATAAAGAGTATGAACGTCTCAATGAACGGATGAATGACATATACTCACCAAACAACGAGAAGCAAATCAGCAATAATACAGACGACTCTGAAATCCCCAAACTGTATAGAATATTAGCAAAAAAATTACATCCTGATTACAATACTGAGACAGATTACACAAAGCAATTGTGGGAAAGAACGCAGAATGCCTATAAAAATAAAGATGCCAGGATATTACAGTCACTTTATGAAGTAATTGTTGGTCAGGAGAAAGACAATCAAGATAGTATAAATGCTCAGCAGTCGCCTGAATCTCTTGAAAAACAAAAAGGTATTCTTGAGAACAAGTTACAGTATGAAAGAAAAAAGAATCAAAAAATACTACTACAAGAACCATTTACTCTAGAAAAACAGCTTCATGATGAGATATGGATTGGTTTTCATAAACTTGAACTGCAGAAGGAAATTGATGCGATTGAATCTGAGTTACAACTTGCTCAACAGCGATATAAAACTATAGCCGGTGAAGAATATTCCTCATTTCATGAACATGATAAAAACACTATACAATTTGAACAAAAATTTTCTGATTCAACCTATTTTGGTCAAAGATAATGATGAAAACATTTACAATAGAACAAACAGATGCAGAATTGTTATATACATCTGCAGATATTCGATATCATCTTCATTTTGAAAGAGCTACTCAACATTTAGTTCGCATTGTCATGGAAATAGATAGATGTGAACAAAGCTCTGTAAAAGTAAGTATGCCCGTTTGGATACCCGGGAGTTACAAAGTTCGTGATATGAATCAGCATCAAGGTAATGTTATTTGTAAAGATCTCGCAGGTAATAAACTTCCTTCGAAATGGTTAAGCAAAAACACTCTTGAAATCATTACTACATCTACCAATTCTGTGATTGTAGAATATATTTATTTTGCAAATGACCTTGGGGTAAGGACTTCGCATATCAATAGACATCATGCATTTTTAGTACCGGCAGCGTGCTTTATGTTTGTTGAAAACCGTGAAGAGGAAATTCACCACGTGTATTTTCATCATGACCAATTACAATGGAAAAATCTAACAACATCGTTATCTCCCGTCTATGCAAATTCTGAGAATAATCAACCTATAATATGCGGAGCTTTATCATATCACATACTTGCTGACTCCCCTGTTGAAATCGGTAATCACAAAAAGACGACATTTATGTATGATAATAAAATGCATGAAGTCGCAATTATTTCTCACTATGATTGTGATATCAATCGCCTTACAGATGATATTGAAAAAATCGTGAAGTCTCAACATATATTTTGGGGTGAATTACCTTATGATCGCTATACATTTATGTTATTGGTTGCTGATGGGCAGAGGGGTGGCTTAGAACATTTACGATGCAATGTCAGTGCCGCCGATCCACAAATGTTTTCCGATAATTCACATTATCAATCCGTACTTGGATTATTGAGTCATGAATTTTTTCATACATGGAATATAAAGCGTATCAGACCTGTTGAATATGGTCCATTCAATTATCATGAAGAGAATTATTCTTCGATGCTTTGGCTGGCTGAAGGTGCCACTTCTTATTATGATGATCTTCTTTTGTATAGAGCTGGTTTACTCACTCAAGAAGAGTTTATCGTCACTGGAATTGCGACAAATCTACGGATGATGGACAATATTCGCGGACGCTTTGTAATGTCTGTAAAAGACAGCAGTTTTCTTGCTTGGATAAAGCTGTATTCTATGAGTCCTGATGCAAACAATAGATTTCCTTCATACTACTTGAAAGGAAGTGTCATCTTTATGCTTCTGGATTTATATTTATTCAGTGCAACTGATGGACAAAAAAGCACCGATGATGTTATGCGTGAACTTTGGCGAATGTATAAAGAGAATCCTCAAATTGGAATCACCGAAGAACAGTTTATAAGCGCAGTATATTCTTCTACGGGTTTAGATTGTTCCGATTTGTTACTCCCTTGGCTTAATGGAACTGAGGAGCTTCCTTACAATATGTATCTTGAAACAATAGGTTTACACTGGGGTAAATTGCTCAATAAGAATGTAAGAGTCTATGGACATATTTTAGAAAATGATAGGTGGGTTGGTGTTTCTTTGAAAGACACAACAAAAGGTGTTGTAATTTCTTTTGTAGAAGACGACAGTCCCGCAGCATTAGCCGGATTAGCCATTGATGACATTATAGAAAAAGTAAATGGAGAAGTAGTTTCTTCGGCATCTGAGTGTATGAATATGTTACGTGCAATGGACGCAGAAAACAATACAATCCTCATTGACGCATTATGTGATGGTATTGCATATACAACAGATGTGTTACCAATAACTCGTATTTACAATCACTTACAGCATTTACCTGATAGTAATGCCGCACAAAAAGAACTATTTTCGAAATGGTTAACTCGTTAAGCTATGTGTTTCAAACATCTTATACTGTCATCTTTCGTTACATTTGTGCTCATTGCTTGTGAGCATCAATCGATTAATGAAGTAAAAAAAACTGTGAAGCATGAAGTGTTACCTGACCACACTAGTTGGAATATTCGTGTGACCTTTATGGATTCTTCAAGAGTTAAAGCAATGCTTTCAGCGAACAGAGCCCGCGTATTTGAACAAAGAAAAGAAACCTTATTAGACACGAATGTTAAGGTGATATTTAACAATGCAATGTCTAAGCAATTAGCTGTTCTTACTTCTGACAGCGCACGCATAGATGACAGAACGAGAAATATGTTCGCTTCAGGTCATGTGTATGTAGTTTCTGATAGTACACAGACATCATTAGCAACCCCCAATCTGATGTGGGATCATGACAAACAACAGCTGTTTACCCAAGATAAAGTTCATATCAAAACACCCACAGAAACCATTGATGGAACAGGATTTATCAGCGATCAGTTTCTAAAAAATTATCGTATATTTAAGGTGAGCGGTGTGTCAAGGTCCCAGTAGTCAAATTACAATAGCTGCACAATCAATCCAAAGGTAATAGCAGTATCACCGGGTAAGCGACCGAGTCGAGTTATACTCTCATAACTATATGCAAAAGAACAAGTTATGGCTATAGTATTAGAAACAGGAATTTCAAGTCTGGTATTACTTCTCCAACGAAAGTCATTAGAAAAATCAGATAATGATGGTTGATAAAACATCTCTGTACTAAACATTAACTTCTTCTCAATAATTGTTTGACGTCCTTTGATTCTCAATGAAAAGCGGTTACTGCTTAATTCTTCTCTTGACTCAAATGTCGTTCTGTCAATTAAACAAACAGCACTGCCTGTCCAATGAGAACTTTCAGTATTTGAAATAATATACTTCGGTCCAATGCCAATCTGGTATCGGTGTTGTATCCGTCTTAAACGACTTGCTTCATAGGTTCCAAAAATCAACATTGAGCCATTTTCGTATATATCAACCCCTGTATTTATATTGCATAAGAGATCGTTTTCAGTGACTATCTTAGCCTGCTCTCCATAAACATACAATGTTTGTAACTCAGCTTCAAACCATTGATTGCGTAAAGAAGACACAAATGTATTTCGTAGAAGTACCCTTTGAACATTGCCAAATTGCGCTGTTCCATCGCTGGCAATTCTTGCACGTATGACGGTTGAGTCCATTGCTTTCACTCCTTTGAAAGAAGTACATAAGAGTAGAAACAGCAAAACTGTCAATGATGAATAACTAATCATGTTTTGCAATATGAGTAAAGATGACTTCCCTTGCTAAATTTGTAATATAGGTAGGGGAGTGGTAAAAAAAAACCGCTGCATTACTATATGCAACGGCTTATGAACTCATGAAAACAGACAACTTATTGTACTGTTGTCACCGCCCCTTTAGCAGAGTATTTTTTACTTAGTTCATATAAACCAAACAAAACCCCTGTATAAAACACATCACCGATAACCCCATTTGCAAAGAAGCTGCCGAAAACTAATTGAGAAGAGTTTAGGAGCTGAAAACTATCAGTTGTAAAGAATGGTAATGCAGCAGCATAACATAAGAATAAACCTTCCAAAGTCATCGGGTACATTGAACCTCCGAGCCATACTGCAAAATTTGTCACCAAAAAGAAACATAATGAGCCAATGAAACTCATAGAAAAAGTTTTGGCAAAAGAAGATGAGTTTTTCAATGAAAATCCGAGGGTTGTCACTGCAAGGACACAGCCATAGACAATAAGTTGAGAACTGTGGAAACCAATGAACAAATCGCTGATAAACATAATCAAAAGCGGAAGAGCAAGAGCAAACTTGGTGTTAGAAATACGTGCGCCCGCAAAGAGTGCAACAGCCATAACAGCTGTCATGTTGGGTGGATGAGGTAACAGCCGACTCGCAATTGCAATGACGCTCATGAAAAGGATTGCTGTATAATGATGAGATTTCATAGCTAATGTAAACTATAAGTGAAAAAAAGAGAGGAGATTATATCTCCTCAACTTTACATAATGCAAATTATCTTACCTTTAAAAATGTATCCTTTTACGATACAAGTTCTATAGACTCTTGGAGATACGGATCGTTAACCGCAACAATATTGGTTTTCCGTGCCTGAGCTACAAACGTAAACAACAATCCACCGAATAATAACAAAGCCGGTCCAAACTCAGAGCCATTCATTGAAAAATGCGGATTGAATACTGGTAATACCACCCAACACAAATCTAAAAAATTTGCTACAAGGATGATTATTCCGGCAATAACTAGTACATTACCCTTTCTTTTAAAATCCTGGCGGATCAAGACAAAAAACGGTACGACAAAGTGAAGAATTAATGAAGTCCATGCCAAAATTTCCCAACCACCATGTGTTCTGTGAATGAAAAATTCAGTTTCTTCCGGTATATTGCTGTACCAAATAAGCATGTATTGACAGAACGCAATATACGCCCAAAATACTGTGAATGCAAACATCAATTTACCAATATCGTGGAAATGTTCAACAGTTACAAATCCTTTGAGGTGTCCTGCTTTGTGCAACATCACTACGACGATTGCAATCATTGACAAAGCCGAAACCCAGTTCCCGGCAAAGTAATACACACCAAACATTGTGCTAAACCATGTTGGTGACAGAGACATAAGCAAATCAAATCCGGCAAATGTAATTGTTAATGCATAGAAAATCAAGAATGGAGCAGCAATCTTATAGTTGCGTTTCGTACTTGAGTAATCAGTTGAGTTATCTTGATTTATTGAACCTTTGATGATGTAAAGATAAAACAATAGCCATACACAAACATATAAACCGATACGAGCCAAGAAGAATACATTATTAAGGAATGCATCTTTAGTATGCACAACGTGAATATGATGTTCTTCTAATTTGATACCATTAGCAGACCAAGTTTCAGGATTTGACCACGGGAACAATTCACCTGAGAACAATCCGAGAATGACAGGAACGAATCCAAGAATGATAATTGGAACATACCCTGCAAAAAGTTCGGAAATGCGACGCACGGAGGTACTCCACCCTGCTCTTACCAAGAACTGTAAGCCGGAGAAAAACATCATCGTTATCGTGATGCCGAGGACATAGGAAAAGCCCAAAGTCCACACCGCATAAAAATGTTGCATTCCGCCCATAACAACTGCCATTGCAGTCAAGGCAACTCCTAAACCCATCATGGCAAATGCAAGTGTTTGCAATTTCCCTGCAACCGGTGAACCTTCTAAATTTAATGAACGCATTATAGTTGTCTCCTTTTTTTATCTTTTTGCTTGCAAACTACGTATATAATGAACGACAGTCCATCTGTCATTCATGTTCAACTTATCACCGTAACCGGGCATAATATTTTGTCCGACACTGATAATATGAAGCAGATGAGCATCGCTTAAACCAACAGCATGTTCATCAAGTAAACTTGGCGGATTTTGAAATCCTTTTTCTACGACAGTGCCATTTCCTTTACCATCATTATTATGACAAGGTGCACAAAGGGCTTCGAAGCGATTCTGACCTCGAGCTAATACGAAGTCAGTTGGCTGCAAAGGATTTGCGCCAATAACCGAATCGGCTCTTTCAAAGTCAGGTTTTTCAAGCGGATAAGAAATACCATCTCTTGGCACTGTGTTTGGAATAACTGCTTGGTCGGCAGCTCTGTTAGCGAAGAATGTTGAACCAACTTGGGGCTTTGCCTTAAATTGATTGTCCATATCGCTGAGTATTTCAATCGGAGCATCTTCCGAATACCACGTTTTCTTACCGGTTATCACCAAGACAATAAATCCGAGTAGTGCAACACCAAGTATTATTTTGAAAAATGGGATGTTCTTTTTATGTGATTTTTCGTTTTCCATATACCCAAATCAATTTGATTAATAATAGTAATTAGACTTGAGCATCAACAACACGAACATCACTTGCATGAAGTTCTGTGAGAAGATGTTTTGCTGTATCTAAAGAGAATCGTTTGTCTGTTGAAAAGATACTCACGACAAAAATATCGTCTTGAGCACGACGGAATCCTTCATCATGTTGATATTCATTATACCAACGAGGAAGTCCGCACAGATACCAAAGCCCGCCAAAAGTCGCTAATGCAGTAAGTAAGATTGTTAACTCAAACATGATCGGTAAACCGAAAAACGCTGAGAAAAATGGTTTTCCGCCAATTGATAATTTGTAATCTACGGCACCTGTCCAGTACATGAGTCCAATAGCTGTCATTAATCCGGTTGCTCCAGCACCAAATGATATGTAGGGAAGAATTGTTCTTTTTACCCCCATAGCTTTATCTAAACCGTGAACCGGATAAGGAGTAAAAATATCAAAATCTGTATAACCTGCATCTCGTATTTTCTCCGCTGCATGCATTAAAACATTAACATCGGTAAAATTTCCCATAACTGCGTGATTGTTCATTGTTTTACCTCTTCCCTATTAATGTTGTTCGTCATGATGATGATGTTTTGGCTGCGATCCCGGCAATACACTCTTGATTTCTGCAATCGCTAACATTGGAACGAATTTAGCAAAGAGTAAGAAAAGTGTTAAAAATATACCAAATGAACCTATGAAGATAGAAATCTCGACCCATGTAGGCGAGTAATATCCCCAACTTGATGGTAGATAATCGTGATGCAAAGAAGTAGAAATAATAGTAAATCGTTCGAACCACATACCAATATTCACAAATATCGAAATTATGAACATTAATGGCACATTACGACGCAACTTTTTGAACCAATATACCTGAGGAGAGATAACATTACAAGAAATCATTATCCAATAGGACCAAGCATAATCCCCAGTGGCACGATTGATAAATACAAAGCGTTCATAAGTATTGCCACTATACCATGCAATGAAAAACTCCATCGCATAAGCATAACCAACCATCATACCCGTAGCTAAAATGATTTTATTCATATTATCAAAGTGCTTCAGAGTAATATAGTCCTTCAAGCCAAGTATTTCGCGAGCAATAATGAGTAGTGTCATTACCATTGCAAAACCGGAAAAAATAGCACCGGCAACGAAGTACGGAGGGAAAATTGTCGTGTGCCAGCCCGGAATAACTGATGTAGCAAAGTCAAAGGATACAACTGTATGTACAGATAATACAAGTGGTGTTGAGATACCTGCAAAAATCATATAAGCCATCTCATACGTGTGCCAGTGACGAGCTGAGCCTGTCCATCCTAATGAAAAAATAGAATAAATTTTCGAGGCTACCTTGCTTTTTACAAAATTACGTGCTGTTGCAAAATCAGGGACCAAACCTGTAAACCAGAATAACAGTGACACTGTACCATACGTATTAACGGCAAAAACGTCCCACATAAGCGGAGAACGGAAATTCACCCACATATTCATCTGATTCGGATACGGCAACAACCAATGGAAAAGCCACTGACGACCGGTATGCATCAAAACAAAAGTCAATGCACAAACAACGGCAAAAATTGTCATGGCTTCTGCCGAACGGTTGATTGCTGTTCTCCATTTTTGGCGGAATAAAAACAAAATTGCCGAAATAAGTGTACCGGCATGACCGATACCAATCCAAAATACGAAATTAGTAATATCCCATCCCCAAAAAACAGGACTATTTAAACCCCATACCCCTACCCCTTCGGCAATGGTATAGGCAATACAAACACCACCCCAAAGCGCCATCATCAATGTTACTGACAAAGCAGCTAAGAATTTGATGTTTGGTTTGCTTTCAATAATGTCCAATACCTTACGCGTTACGTCATGCAATGTTGGTTTACCCAATACTAATGGTTCACGCAATGGCTCATCATCAAACGCATCATGCAGCGCTTTCGATTGTGTCGAATCGGCAGATAATGATGCAGATACCGCAGAATTCATGTGCTATAACCTCTTATTCTTATAAATTTCAAATCTTACGTATGTTTTTAACCATGATGGCCGTGATCATCTTTCGCAGATGCAATTACTTCACGATTACGAACCTTGTACATATAAGCGATTGATGGTCTTACATTAATCTCTTCAAGTACTTTGTAGTTTTCACGTGTGGAACGCGCTTTCATAACATTGCTGTTGTTATCGTTCATATCACCAAAATAAATTGCTCCAGCAGGGCATGCTTGCTGACATGCCGTAACCATATCGCCGTCCTTTACTCGAGAGTGACCTTGGTCTTTTGCATGATATTTAGCATGGTTGATTCTTTGAACACAGAAAGAACATTTTTCAATTACCCCTCGTCCACGAATTGTAACATCGGGATTATACACCAAATCAAGTGGCTGTCTTTCATTCTTATGATAGTTAAGCCAATTGAAACGGCGTACTTTATACGGGCAATTATTCGCGCAATATTTTGTTCCAACACAACGATTGTAGGTCATTTCATTCAGACCTTCGGGACTATGTGTAGTTGCGGCAACCGGACAAACATTCTCACATGGAGCATTTTCACAGTGCTGGCAAAGCATAGGCATATAGTTGACTTCAACATCATCCTGGTCGTGATGAGGTTTTGAGTAATAACGATCTAAACGAATCCATGTCATTATACGCCCATTCGCTACTTGTTCGCGTCCAATAACCGGAATATTGTTTTCTGCCTGACATGCGATTGTACATGCATTACAGCCGGTACATGCAGACAAATCAATCGTCATTCCCCACCGATGTCCCTTATATTTGACATCAGAAACTATTGATAATGGTAGAGAAACACTATGGGATGCACCATGTTCAACCTTGTGATTTTTTGCCAATTCAATGAGGGTTACTTCATTGATTATTTCTCTGTCATCATCTATCGTATGATGTGTTTGTGTCATTGCTAATTTTTTTGAGCCATTTGATCTTTCAATAGTAACGGGAATGTATCCGTAACTTTCATCAGCAGACAATAAACGGCTCGCATTATCACCATTACCAAGTAATACTTTTCCACCTGATGTTCTGCCCCAGCCCAATGACACAGTTGAAACACCCTCTTTCAAGCCCGGTTGAATATAGGCAGGTAAAGTAACTGAACCAATACCGTTTCTTGAAATTTTTAGTAAATCACCTTGTTGAACATCAAGCTCTTTTGCTTTAGTTGCAGTGATACAGACCACATTGTCCCAAGTAACCTTAGTTATTGGATCAGGTAACTCATTGAGCCATCCATTATTACCCATTTTTCCATCACCTAAAGTATTAGATGGTACTATGTAACAATTTGCTCCGCTGAGTTTAATGCTTCCGGAACTTATAACAGAAGCTAATGCTGATGCATTGAGAACAATATCAGCCACTTCTAATGGTGCCGTTTTGGGGATAATTCCGTCGCGTAATGTAGTTTCCCAAACAGAATTTGATGGAATATCATTAGCTAAACTCCGGCGCAAAAAGCTATAATAATCCGGCTCTGCGATTGTTCCTGATTGAGCGTAATTAACTATTTGGATTATACTGTCTTGTAATGATAGTGAACCATCATTTAGCGGTGCAATCATCGGTTGCTGTATAGCATGTGTGCCGTCAAATGTAAATGCATCTCCCCACGATTCAAGAAAATGGGCAGTAGGAACACTAATTGAACAAATATCTGCGGTTTCATTATGGTTTACACCAAGATAGAATCTTTTCTTAACCTTAACAATTGCAGATTTAAGTGCTGGATTTCCATTGTATTCGGGATTTATATCACAAAAGACAATTGCACCGACACTTCCGGCACTTATATCAGCTATTAGAGCATTGACGGCTGATTTTTTTTCACCACTATAGGGCAAAACATGACCTTGATACAAAACTTTTCCTAATCCGATATTTCCTAATGCAGCATTGATTGCAAGTGTAAGTGCATGTGCAGCGGGCGATAAATGAGCACCGGATAACACAACTGCTTTATCACCTGATTTTTGTAATGCGTTTACAATATACTGAACAGCATCATTATTTGCCGGATTAAGCTGCGCTGAGGCAGCACTGAGTTCAGGTAATTGATTAGAAATCTTTGAATAGATTCCTGCAAGAATCGCTTCATATTCCGATGGAGAAACCATAAAACGTTTATCCGCTGCAGCACCGGTTAAAGAAAGCATGGATTCAACAGAGATTAACTGACTCATAGTTGGATTATCATGAGTCGGTTTTCTGTTAGCTGAAAAGTTTGAAGTGTGATAGAGTGCATTTTTATCTATACCCAGGAAATCCGCATCTATGCTGACTATAGTCTGAGCTTTCGATAAATCAGGTACTAATTCACCATTGATTCCTAAACCGGCATTATTCGCAAGTGCTGCACCATCATTGATATACGAAGGCACAGTAATAAACTTAACACCCGACATTTTCGATTCTATCTCAGTAATGAGGGCATTAAACGTTGCTGAAGCATGTTCATCAATGAGAATTCGAACTTGCTTACCGGCACCAATTTCTGCAGCCACACTCTGACCAATTGAAAGTAAAGCATTCGCAGTCGAAGAATCACCATTATTGACGCTTGCTCTTCGAATTCTATCAGGATCATACAATCCGAGCAACTCTGCCTGCATCTCCGCAGTACTTCGACCACGCGAAGTCGGATGCTTATCATTACCGTCAATTTTGGTAGGCTTACCCTCGGAACAGCGTACTAACAATCCATAAGCAGCATTTTTACTTTGATATACGGTTGTATAATGCAAAGGAATACCCGGAGTGAGATATTCAACAGCTTGAACTGTCGGTACCAATTTATGGTCGGGGCGACGACAAGCAACGGCACCTACAGCCATTGATGCACTGACCAAAGCCATGAACGTGCGTCGGCTTACACCATTTTCAAAGGAAGGAGCAAATTCATCACCCGGTTGAAACTCATTCGACGAACGAGTAGCAGAGCCGTTGAGAAAATCTTCACTGTTTTTCCAATACTTTTTCTTTGTAGAGTTATTCATATTGATATTCTTGGTTGTGTACTAAATCAATGATGACAAGAGGAACAATTTTCCGGACCATAGCCCGGGTGTTTAGGAACAGGTATTCCCTTTACTTCATTTTTTGGAATTTCTGTTTCCCATTGTCCAAATTGCGGCTCAGTTAGTGCCTTAACTTGTGCTAATGTTGCTTTTGCATTCGGATCATACTTGCCGGCTTTGACACCCGTAAATATCCCTGATATAGGACGAGCAGGCACAATAAATTCTGTCGGGTTACGATGGCAATCTATACACCATCCCATTGATAATGGTTTGTTTTGAGCAACTACACCCATCTCTTCAACCTTTCCATGACAGGAAGAACAGTCAATTTGAGCACGTATATGTCTGCTATGATTAAAATGTGCATAATCCGGCAATTTGTGAATCCGTTTCCATTCAATGGGCTTACCGGTCTCATAGCTTTCACGCACGAGCTTAAGTTTTGGACTATCACTCTTGACAAGTGTGTGGCAATTCATACATGTACTGGTTGAAGGTACCGGTGAATGAGCTGAGGTTTCCACCGATGTATGGCAATAGACACATTTTACTCCGAGTTGACCCGCATGTATTTTATGAGAAAACGGCACCGGTTGTTGAGGGCGATATCCAACATCTGTGACTGTATTCCGAAATCCTAAGATAAGCAGGACTGCAATAACTCCGGCGACCGGAAGGATAACTTTGACTGTCGTCTTTACCCTTGTATCAAATTCTTTTGTAAACATTAGTATATACCTGAGATTGATGTTTCAATATTAGACATTTAATTTGGCTTTTTTCATATTAGTCCACACTAACAGACTAAAACCACAGATAACTGACATAAACATTCCGAGCATAAACAAAATACTCCATGAATAGCTTTCTCCTATTGCAGCTTCATGTCCATCCGTGAATGAATCTTTGCAATTGGGGCATGCCATTACTGTCATATCAAAAAAGACTGTCATGACAAGTATGAGAATCAAAAATCCAACATATTTTTTCATACCTTACACCTTTTGAAAAATATGATATAACATGAAATAGACTATGACACCTGTGACGGAAACATACATCCAAATCGGATATGTGATTTTTGCAATTTTTCTGTGCATTTCTACATTCATTACCAATCCGCGTCGTATTGTCAGTATAGCCAAAACCGGAACAAATGCCGCTAAAACTACATGGGTTATGAGTATGATAAAATAAATATAACGCCACATACCTGCACCTGAAAAAGCTGTGTTATATGAACCTGTATTCACAAACAACAAATATTTATGAAGAAGATAGCATATAAGAAAAACGACAGAGACAACAAATGCTGATATCATTATCTTTTTATGAGTTGCGATATTCTTTTTTTTAATTTCTCGAAACCCAATAATGAGAAGAATGACCGATATGCTGTTGAGCATTGCATTTATCGTTGGTAATAATGTATAATCCATAGCACCTTAATGTAGTAAACTGTCTAAATGTTGTTGTAGTTGATTCACCGCTTGTTTATCAAGTCCGTCATAAAATCCACGAATGAAGCCCTGTTTGTCCACCAAAATGAGTCGTGTACTGTGTAGAGCCGGTTCAGACAGATGACCAACACCAATGTTCTTTGTAGTCAATATGAGTAATGAATCTAATGGCATTCGAGCAAGTGTCCAGTTTTCACCGGAGTACATAGCTTTTTTATAAACAGATAACACAGAATCATTGTCATTTGTAGGATCAACTGTAATTGAGACAAATTCCATATCTGTATCTTGAAAACGTTGCGCCAATGTAACTACATTTTGATTTACTTTAGGACAAACTTCTTCACAAGATGCGAAAAAGAAGTTGATGACCCAATACTTCCCTATCATGTCTTGTGATCTCAGCTGTGTATGATTATTGACATCCGCAGTAAAATTACCGATTTGATTAAATCGGTCTAACTGAGAAAGCATAACTTCCTCACGAGAAGTGCATCCGAAAAAAATAATGCCGATAAAGCACACACACAATTGCAAAAATGTCAAAGAACGATATATCACAATTTTTGAATAACTGTTAATAGAAACTCTCAAGTGCTGTAAAGGCGAACACCATTACAGAAAACAAAAAGAGAGGAATACCTATGAATAACCGAATAAACTTTTGATCGAATTTTATGTGCATAAATATATAAACAACCATTGCTGCTTTCGCAAACGCAATTAACAAACCAATACCTATATGTAGTTTGTTGCCATAATCTCCCCAACTTGCAGGTATCCAATCTAAAGCTGCGGCGACAGTCAAGGCTGTGAATATGAGCAACCACATAATTACTTTGATATAATCTTTTTGATGGTCATGTGCATCATCATGCTGATGAGTTGAAGCCATAATGTAAACTCCTATTCGATTAGTTAATGTGCCGGAAAAATGAGATATAAAATCGGGAACAAGAAAATCCACACTAAATCCACAAAGTGCCAATAAAGTCCTAATGATTCAACTTTTACAGGATGGTTATAGCCACCTTTTGTAAAAGACTTGATAAACATAAAGACCATCGGTATCAGCCCTGCAATAACGTGAATGGCATGGAAACCTGTCATAAGAAAATAGAAAGCAAAGAACACATTTGTACTGGGGTTGATGCCGGGCAATAATGCTTCGGGATTGGGTGGCACACCATTCCGCAAGTGAATAATCTCATGTTCATCCAAAACATGATGAAATTTGCCACTATATTCAACTGTTTTCACAACCAAAAATATTAACCCGCAAAGTATCGTCAGCCCCATGAATAATCGAAAGAGCTTAACATTACCTTTTTGCAACTGTAATATGGATAATGCCATAGTTAAAGAACTACCGATGAGCACTATGGTATTGACAAGTGCAAGCCATTTATTCAATTCAGCAGCGGAGGCAGAGAACACATCTAAATTACTATTGCGTAACACGATGAATGCTCCGAAAAAACCACTGAAAAACATTATTTCTGATGCAAGAAATGCCCACATGGCTAATTTACCGTGTGCTACCCCCGATACCGGTTCATGTGATAATGATAAGCCCGACATATAATAAGTAAATTCGTTAAAAATTATTGTTTATCTAAAAACATAACCATAATCACGCCTGATAGATATGCATACGATGACAAAAGTGCATTGCGTGCTTTATCATGCGTTCTGTCCTTGAAAAATTGAACAGAAAAATAGAGAAAAACTAACCCGAGTACGAATGCCATAACAGCAAATATGTAGCCTGTTGCTTGAGTTACTGTCAGCATTGGTGCTATAACAGCAAGCATAAGAGAATACATTACCATTTGGGTTGCCACTGAGGTGCCATTCGTATCCTTGACAGCTGTCATTTTAAATCCACCACTTTCATAATCGTGTTTATACATCCAAGACAACGCTAAAAAATGCGGCAATTGCCAAAGGAATAATATACCAAAGAGTATGATCGCTGTTGAATCTATACTACTTGTAACTGCAGTATAACCGCCTAAAGGTGGCAGAGCACCGGGTATTGCACCAACAAAAAGCGATAAAGTTGTAACACGCTTTAAAGGTGTATAGAAAAAAACATACGTAACTATTGTTGAAATGGCAAGTAACATTGTCAACACATTGATGTTGCTTAAGACTATAACTCCGGACACACATAAGACTGTACCTATGAAGAACACAGTTTTGGAATGTACTATTCCTGTAACAGTACCCCTATTCATCGTACGTTTCATTAACTTGTCAAAGTCTCTTTCGATGTAGTTATTGAGCATACAACTGCCTGCGCAAGTCAGAACTGTGCCTAATACAGTAAATAAAAAGTGCAAAATTTGCCCTCCCAATGACTGTATTGTCACAAAATTTGGTATTGCAAGAAAATATCCTGCTGTTGTCGTGAGTACAACCATCCGTGTTATACCGGGTTTAGTTAAGTGATACAAAGCACGTATTTTGTCCGTATTTGACGCAATAGTACTTGACTCACTGTCTATAAGTATTTCGCCAGATGTATTTGTTGTTCTCACGTTGAGTGCCTATAAGTATTAATGTGCTTTGAACATACTTTCGTCAACAATTTCCCCCTCAACTTCAGAAGGAATATCTTGCTTTGTTTGCGGCGCATAATCTTCTTTTGCTCCGGGCATTGAATATTCGTACGGTCCTCTATACACACGAATATCTTCTGTGAAGTTACCATGTGGCGGCGGTGTAGGTGCTGACCATTCTAATGTATTTGCGTTCCATGGATTATCCGGCGCTTTTTTACCAAATTTGATTGTCCAAAGAATATTCACCACTAGTATAAGCTGTGAAAAACCAAGCAATCCAGCAGCTATAGTGATAAACTCATTCATTGGTTGAAATGGTTTCAAAAAGTCATAGATATATGGATCATAAATGCGACGCATATGTCCGCCTACACCTAAGATGTGCATTGGGAAAAATGTCAAATTGAAGAAGATAAATGACCAGTAAAAATGTTTGCGTCCTAAGTTTTCATTCAACATTTTACCGAACATTTTGGGAAACCAATAGTAAATTCCGGCAAAGATTCCAAAAAGAGCACCACCGAAGAGAACATAATGAATGTGTGCCACGATAAAATATGTATCGTGTATATAGATATCAATTGGAGCGGAAGCCATAAACACACCGGACAAACCACCAATAATGAACGTTGCAATAAATGCAAGTGCATTCATACTTGCTGCTGTGAAGTGGATATTACCGCGCCAAATTGTCCCGAGCCAATTAAATATCTTAATCGCTGATGGAACTGCGATGACGATAGTTGATAACATGAATGTTGTACCTAAAAGAGGATTCATTCCCGATTGAAACATGTGATGTCCCCAAACAATAAACCCAAGGAATGCAATAGCAATAAGCGCAAAAATCATTGCCTTATAACCATAAATCGGCTTACGAGAGAATGTTGCAAGTACATCAGAAACAATACCCATTGGCGTTAATATCATGATATACACGGCAGGATGAGAATAGAACCAGAATAAATGCTGAAACAAAACAGCTTGTCCCCCACCAACAAATTTTTTCGTCGTGACAAGATTGTCAGGTATGAAGAAACTTGAACCGAGGAATTGGTCAAAAAATTGCATGGATAATGCAGCCGCCAGAACCGGGGTTCCAAGTACGATAAGCATCGCTGTAATGAAAAGTGCCCAAACGGTAAGGGGCATTCTGAACAATGTCATGCCCGGCGTACGTTTATTCAGAATTGTTGTGATGTAATTTACACCACCCATAATTGATGAAAATCCTATGAGAAAGACTCCAATGAGCCAACATGTTTGCCCGGGACCATTGATGACAGCTAATGGTGGGTAACTTGTCCAACCGGCAGCAGCCATACCATCAGGAAACCAAAAACCGCCCATTGTAATCAAAGCTGCAGGTGGCATGAGCCAAAAGGAAAACATATTTAATTTTGGTAATGCCATATCATCTGTGCCAAGCATGAGAGGAATGCAAAAGTTTCCGAACATACCTACTGCCAAAGGAATAATTACCAAGAATATCATTACAGAACCGTGCATCGTCAATAATTGTGTATAAAACGAGGCCTGTACAACCCCATCAGTTACCCAAGTTGCCGGTAATAGATTACCAATAATCGGAATAGCTTTACCCGGATATGCGAGCTGCCAACGTATAAGTAATGCGAAAAATCCGCCGACAAATAAAAAGAAAAGTGCAGAAAACATAAATTGTCGTGCAATCACTTTATGATCTGTCGAAAAGATATACTTTTGTATAAAGGACAACTCATGATGGTCATGTCCATGATGATGTTCATGACTATGACTATCCGCATCGTGGTGGTTATGTGTTACCGCAGATGATGCTGACATTATTTCTTCCTTTTTATGTATAATTTGTTAAATACGTATCTAATAGAATGAATATCACAATTGTATGCTGAACTAAGACCCCTGATCTGTTGCCGTAGTATCTGCGGCTGCTACTGCTGCAGCTTTCTGCTGCAACTCAAGCATAGTTTTATTTTTGCCATCTAACCATTTGTCATAATCTTGTTGACTATACATGAATATTTCGCCGCGCATTGCATAATGATTGCTGCCACAAAGCTCAGCACAGGCAATTTCATATTTACCGGCTTTTGTACCATTGAACCAAACCTTAATCCATTTGCCGGGCAATGCATCTTGTTTTACGCGGAAATTTGGAAGGAAAAAGCTATGTAACACATCGGCAGTTGAAAGATTTACAACGACATTCTTATTGATAGGCAAATGTAACTGGTGATTTTCTATGATGATATCATCTTTGCCATTGACATCATTGGAGTCCACCCCAAAAAGATTCATTTTTGACATTTGATAACGATCTTTTTTGCCAAAAATCCCATCGGGGCCGGGATAGCGTATTTGCCATCCGAATTGGTATGCCATGACATCCACCTCGACATCAGGTTTTGGCACTTTCATCTGGTACTTGGTCTTAGTCCAAGCATCTTCCGAAAATAATCCAATACCAACAAAAAGGAAAGTTGGAAGTATAGTCCACGTAAACTCTACAATGTTGCTTCCATGAAAATGGTAAGATTTCTTATTTGGTTGTGCTCTATACTTAATAATGAATGCAATTAACAAGAAATATGTTAATAAGAAGATCAAAACAGATACCCAATACACGAATGAAAACAATCCGTCTAATTGAGCACCAAATGTGCTGACATTCTCAGGGAAGAACGAAAGCATATCTCTATATGCCCATTCAAACCAACCCTTCATAATATTATTCCTTTCAAGCTGTATAAGCGATTGATAAAGTAAGTTTTAATTAAAGTTCTGCCTCAGTCCAACCGGTTGAACGCGTAGCAGTTTCATCGCGAACCTGTTTTACCTGATCCGCGGTTACGTCATTCGAGCCGGAGTTGCCCCACGAAGTCCGAACATAATTTAGAACATCCGCAATTTCTTGATCAGTGAGTGCATCCTTCCATGGAGCCATCAGTCCTTCGTAGGTTGTTCCACCACGAACGATTTTACCTTTGAAACCATGCAGTATTATCTTTGTAGGTTTAGTCGGATCCCCTGTGAGTAGTTCTGAACCGGCTAATGGAGGATATGTTCCGGGAACTCCTTTTCCGTTTGCTTGATGACAACCGGCACAAATTTTAGCATAAACAGCAGCACCGGGTCCACCTGCTGCGACAGCTCCCCCAGCGTCTGCATTAGCTGCATTTTGTGCATCGGGATCTACCCATTCCGGATCATCTCCCGGCTCTATAAAGAATCCTTTGACATTACATCCCGCGAATGTAATCACTGATAAAAAAGCGAGAAAAAGTACTAAGCGAGGCGTAAAATTTCTGTTCATCGGCAAATATTAATCAATGATAAACTGTTTTTTGTGCTGCAAATCTTGTCAAAATTACAAGCAAATATGCTTTCTGGCAAATTATTACATATAGTTTTTACTATTTTTTTTCATTTTCTTCAGAAACGTTGTTGTGGTCGAAAAAGAAAAATTTACAGAAGTTAATACAATATAAAAACTTAGAACAATACACCTCTTGATTCATTTTTCTTCTATGTGTAAAAACACATAAGTCACTCATTCGCGAAAAGCGTGAGCTGACGTTCAAAAAACTTACGCAAAAATGTACGTCTGTGTAATTCACATGGCCCATACTTTGTTAAAGATTCTAAATGCTGCTGAGTGCCATAACCTTTGTTCAGATCGAAACGGTACTCTGGGTACAGTTCATGAGCGATTGTTTTCATCCAATTATCGCGAAAAACTTTTGCTGCTATTGATGCTGCCGCAATAGAAAGACAAGTAGAGTCCCCTTTTACTATTGTGGTAAATGGCAATGAATCGTGTACAAAATAATTTCCATCAATGAAAGCATGGTCTATCGGAACTGACAGATAGTCTATTGCACGCTGCATACATAGTAATGTCGCATTACGTATATTGATTTTATCTATCATATCTTGAGCAAGAGACTGTATGGATATGCACAAAGCGTCCTTTTGCAAAAGACTATACAGTTCGATTCTTCTTTTTTGCGAAACTTGTTTCGAGTCATGTATTCCGGACATATTCATGTAGTTCAAAGGTAATACCACTGCTGCCGCAACGACAGGTCCGGCTAAACATCCTCTGCCAACTTCATCAACACCGGCTACATACGTATTGCTGTTCCAAAAAGGCATTTCATATTGTAACTGTGAGATCATCCGATCAGTCTTAAAAACTCATGCCTTAGTGAAGCATCGGAACGCAATTCACCGCGCATCACAGAGGTTGTCATGAGCGCACTATCCTCTGATTCATTGACTCCCCGAGCAATCATACAGTAATGTTTCGATTTGATGATTACCCCAAGTGCTTTAGGCTTCAATAAATCCTCAAGAAAGTCAGCTATTTGCTCCCCAAGTTCCTCTTGTATCTGTCCTCGTCGAGAAAACCAATCAACAATACGATTCAACTTTGAGAGCCCAATCACATATTGATCCGGTAAATAACCAATGCAACATGATCCACTGATTGTTTGCCAGTGATGTGAACAGACACTCATTACTTTAATGCCGGTACTTATTACAAGTTCATCTACGGATTTCCTATTTGGAAACACTGTTATTGGCGGTGGTGGCGTAAATCTCCCGATAAAAAGTTCATTCACCCACATTTTTGCAAGCCGTCGAGGTGTTTCAGTACTATTAGGATCTTTTCTGTCAATCCGAAGTATCTCAAAAATTTCTCCGAACTTCTGTTCCAGCTTTGATTGCATTTCTCTACGCTCTTCGTCCGTGAGTGTTTGATTACCATTAGCATCAAACAATCGGCGACGATCAAGATGATGGACAGCAACAGCACAGGATTCATGTTTGGCTTGTGAGACATGATCTTCATTCAACGGTTTAATAATTAAAGACTTAGTCTGCCTCATGAGAACACCGTTCCATTTCCGAAATTGGGTATGCTCACAGGTTCACCAAAGTATTCGACAAAATTATTATCCGACTCGAATAACTTGACGCTGTATAATATTCCCGTTGGGATTGAGTTTTTGAGGATAGACCAAAAAACCACAGCTAGATTTTCGGCAGTGGGTATAATACCTTGCAGAAAAGGAACATCGTAGTTAAGATGCTTGTGATCAACTTTGTCGATTATCTCTGATTCGATGATGTCTCGTAACTGCTTTAAGTCAATGACGTAGCCGGTATCTGGATCTGGATTGCCTAGCACAGTTACCTCCAAAACATAGTTATGACCATGTCCGTTTACATTATTGCACTTATGAAAAATCGCATCATTTTTTTCATCACTGAACGTAGGATTAAACAAACGATGAGATGCTGAAAAATGAGACTTTCTTGTAACATAGACCATACCGGTCCCTTTCAAGTAATTAATGAACTCAGATTGGATATCTAAGCAGACAATGTACTCCCCTTCCATTGTCAATATACATTTCATTCAAAGTAATGTGCTTTTTCATTCGTCAAGAGTAAAAAGTTGAGTCATGACAATAAACACAGACGTAATTTTGTTGTCAAAACGAAAAATTGTTCCTCAATATTGTAACGTTAATGTATGAAAACATTGTTGATTTTTGTCATGTTCCTTAGTAACTTGGTTTTGCAATCCCATGCACAAGTAACAACACCCGCTGATTTAGCAATTTCCCATGATACTCTTTCCTTCACTCATCAGCATACCGGGAAAATTCTGCGTCGTGACAGTGTGCGCACTATGATTGTAAAAGCAAGCATGAATGTCCGGTTGAAAGATTTTCAACAAGCGGCTTCTGCTGTTATACGAATTGCAGACAGAGACTCATTAGCTATGGAAATCATGGCTTTTGGAATTCCTGTTGCAAAACTCTATATGAATAAATCAAAGTTTATGTTTATGGATTTGTTTAATGGACGACTCGTTGAAGGACCTGCTACAGCTGCCAATATGGCTAATGTAACGAACATTCCTCTTTCATTCGATGATTTTATCTGTCTGCTTCGTTGTGAATCACCATTTCCTGCCAGCGTATATTCCTTAGAAGGCACGACTAAATCCGGAAATAGTGTATGGAGATTCGACAGACCTGATAACAATCGGGAGTTTATCGCGCTGAATTATAAGGATTCTGTCATGAAGCAATACCAAAGGAAAGATAATGATGGTACATTATTGATGAATATAACGTATGCTGACATTATGACAATAGACTCTCACTTATTTCCCAAAAAGGTGCAAGTACAAGCTCCTGGTTCTCAATTTAGCATGACAGTGGAAAATAAAGAAATTATTCTTAATAGTACATTAAATGAGCCTTTTCTCTTCAAAATTCCACAAGGCATTGAGAAGCAACAACTCAATTAAAGTATCTCCCATTTGATGAAAACCTTTTTTCTGCATTTGTTTTTGGTGTGTGTATTGCTACATATTGATATGTCAGCAAAAGAGTATGCTATTGTGGCATCCATTGTAAAGGATGATCTGTCTATTCGGGAAAATGCACAAGATTCAGCACTCAAAGTAAACATCAGTCGAAGAGGAAAAAGCGGTCTTGACAGCACGGTTCACTACACGGCAAAAGACTCTGTCGTGTTTCGATTATCGAAAAAGAAAGTGCGGTTAAGGGGCGAAGCGAAAATGGACTATCAACAACAAAACCTTCGTTCTGAGATCATAGAGATAAGTTTTGACAGTGCCACAATCAGGGCTATGGGAGGTATTGATTCTGTTGGAAAAATGTATGGTAATCCAATTTTCATGGATAAAGGAGAAACTTTTGCCGGTGAGAACATTGCTTTTAATTTCAAAACAAAGCAAGGTGTCATAGCGTTAGGTGAAACGAAAGTCGGAGAAGGCTTTTATTTTGGTTCAAAAATTAAAAAAGTTGATGAAGCCACATTATTTGTGGAAAATGGATGTTATACAGCTTGTGATGACCCTCATCCGCATTACTACTTTGGCTCGCCGCAAATGAAGGTAATAGCTAATGACAGAGTGTTTATTGACCCGGTCATATTATATGTGGAAGATGTGCCTGTTTTTATCTTGCCTGTCGGTATTTATTTTGAAAATAATCGCGGCAGACGTTCCGGTATTCTTGTACCACAACTGCCACCATCATATCAAATAAATCAAGGTTGGATTATTCCTAATATGGGTTATTATTGGGCAATCAGTGATTATTTTGATAATAAAACGACAATGACGATTTTTACCAAAGGCGGGCTTGTATTTAATAATCTCTTTCGTTACAATCTACGAGACAAGTTAAATGGTGACATTACATTGTCTTATGGCTTACGTCGAGCTGCGCCCGATGCAGACAGGTCAGTGGAATGGGGATTGCGCGCCACTCACTCGCACACGCTTATTCCCGATGTGTCTAATATTTCTGCTAATATTAATTTAACTTCTACTTCTTTTATTCGTAATTTCTCTACTAATTTACAGGATCGCTTACAGCAGCAATTATTTTCAGATGCACAATATTCATATCGTTTTCAAAACAATTCGAATTTGGGTATTACAATGCAGGCAAGCCAAAACCTCCTAACACGTGAAAGTAGTTTAGCCCCGAATATTTCATATTCAATACCACAGATTTTTCCCTTGAAATCTCTGTTACAAAAATATAAATTCGTCGAATCAGATCACTGGCTCAATGATATTGGGATTACATATTCTGTGAATGCTAACTATTCACGAAGTTTAACAAGAGTCATCACGCCAATTACGAATGAAAATAGGATTGATACTTCTTTAAGACCTCGTGAAACTTTTATGACCATATCACATTCTCCAACAATTAGTATCTCTCCTAAACTCGGTTTCTTTTCACTCACTCCGTCTGTTTCATATCAAGAACGATGGTTTTTTCGGTCCATTAATCGTCGTTTTAATGAACAAAATAGATTTATCGAAGACACAATATACAGCTTTACGCCGCTCCGAGAGTTTCGGTATTCATTTAATCTTAATGTAACAACAACTCTCTATGGTGTCATGAAACCGCGTGTTTTTGGTATCAATGCATTGCGCCACACCTTCAGACCCTCTGTTACTTTATCCTATCAACCGAGTTTCGATGAAAACTCTACATCTTTTTTTGGATCTTATACCGATACAACAACACAGGCCAATGGCACAAGAAATAATATAGTGTATTCCAGGTATGCTTTAGATGGAGGTGCAGGCATTACAAGAGCATCACAAAGAATAAACTATGGGTTTACCAATAGCTTAGAAGCAAAAATTGCACAATCACATGATTCAATTCCTGATAAAAATCTAGAGCTTTTACGATTCGATATTGGTGGAAACTATGATTTTTTAGCTGACTCATTACAATTTTCCGATATAAATATTAATTTTCGTACACCTGCTCTTTCATTTATAAATTTTAACGGCTCGGCATCATTTACTCTCTATGATCAAGCTATCGTAAATAATTCACCGCGACGCATTAACTCATTTCTTGCTTCATCACAAGGAACACCAATAAGATTGACAAGTATTTCAGGTAATTTTGCCTTTTCTTTTTCATCTGCGGGTATAAATGTCGGCGGCTTTGGCATAGTAACGGACACAGCGACCAAAGACAGCAGCGAAGTATCCTTGGGTTCTCGCTTTTCTGCACGAAATACTCAAGAAGCACATTC
>JAYRWZ010000128.1:0-2688 GCA_041917875.1 Chloroflexota bacterium
TATCTTGTTGTTTGCACCCAAACAATACAAACATCAGCAATGCAATGAATGGTAATAATTTTACAGATAACTTTTTTTGAAAATACATATTAGTCGCGACGTATTATTGCATCTCTGAATGCCGTTGTTCTTTGTAATGGTTGTGAAGGTTGTGTCGGTTTTTTTGTAGAATCCTCTTTTCTGATTCTTTCGAAACGTGTAGAATCGAAGGGAGAATTTTTAGGAATTTCTTTGTCCGGATGAAAATACAGATCAAGAATTTCTCTTGCAATAGGTGCGGCAACGGTACCGCCGAAACCGGCATTCTCCACCATAACACACATTGCAATTTGTGGATTTTCTATGGGTGCAAAACATATAAACCATGAGTGATCTTTGCCGTGCGCATTTTGAGCAGTACCTGTTTTTCCACAGACAACAACATCCGGTAATTTCACACCCGCGGCAGTTCCTCCGGGAGTGTTGACCACATCAAACATACCTTGACGAATGACATCAAACCACCGCTCATCAATTTCGACCTTTTTTTCACCATAGCTTTGCATTTGCATTTTTTTCAATTTTCTATTGTAAATTTTAGATACTATATGAGGTTGATAAATTGTTCCTTTATTGGCAAGAGCCGCACAATAGACAGCCATCTGAAGAGGGGTTACGCCCAGTTCACCTTGTCCTATTCCCAAATTTGTTAACCGTCCGATAATTTCTTTGTCACTCAATTTTCTCTTTTTAAAATAAGCACGATCGGGCAACAAACCCCGCGAATCTTCGGGAATGTCAATATTTGTTTTTTCTCCGAATCCGAATTGTTTACCATAATAGCTGAATTTATCAATACCAATTCTTTGAGCAAGTTGATTAAAATAGGCATTACATGAGACATGAATAGCTCTTTGCAGATTAATATTACCATGAACGCCGCCGTGACATTTCCAAGTTCTGCCTCCGTATGTATAACCTCCGGCACAATGCAATGTTGAAGAAGGAGTGATAATTCCTTCTTGTAAACCTACAAGTCCCAAAAACATTTTAAATGTCGAACCGGGCGGATACCGAGTTAAAGTGGCACGATTAAAAAGCGGATTGGCTTCATCAGTGCTTAATTTCATGTATAATTCTTTTGGTACTCTTCCGCTGAATGATTTTAATTCAAAGTCCGGTTTACTTGCCAATGCCAGCACTTCGCCATTATTTGGGTTGACGGCAGCCACAGCACCGCGCCTTCCTTCCAATAATTTTTCCGCAAGAGTTTGCAAACGTTTATCAATACCAAGGTATAGATCAAAGCCTTCTTCGGAAAGTAAATCATTATTGCCATCGCGAAAACTTTCCACTCTTTGACCGGCGGCATTTACGGCAACAAATTCAACACCTTTTGTGCCACGCAAGAATTCTTCGTAAGTGCTTTCTAAACCGGTTGTACCGATAATATCGCCTTTTTGATAATAATCACCTTTTTTTTGTAATTGTGCTTCTGTTATCTCGCGTGCATAACCAAGCGTATGAGCCATGTGGCAATCCTCGTGATATAAGCGTTTTGATTCGACAGACACCTCAATACCCGGCATCCAGTCTTTATTTTCCTCAATAGCCGCTACTATTTCCATATCGGCATCACGGTAAATTTTATACGGTTTAGCTTGTGAAAAACGCTTAGCTTCTTTGTAAAGAGAATATATTTCTGCCGTGTCCATTTTTAGAATATCACAGAGCAACGGTATTGATGCTTCATGAAACTCATTCGGAGTAAGTGTAATTGAAAATGAAGGGGAATTGTGCACGATAATTTCATTGTTTCTATCAAAAATATTACCGCGAAACGGCGCAACCGTAACTTCTTTAATTGCTTGAGTTTCTGCTTTAACGCGATACACATTACCCTGTATGAGTTGCAAATACCCGAGTCGCCCGGCATAGGCAATGAAGACTCCGAAAACGATGAGTAAAAAAAGTCGCCTTCTGGACATAATGTCATAAAGCTGTTCACGAACTACTTCTGCCATGATAATTCTCCATCTGGTTGTAGTGAGTTTTCAATATTGGGTATAGTATTTAGTAAACCGATAATGATAAATGTAATGAATACACCTTGGCGTATATCAAAGACGCAACCGGCTATATTCGATACAAAATAGACACACATTGCTAAAAAGCAACACAGTGCTAACCCTCTTGATATTCTGTCGTATGAGCGAAAAAAGAATTGCAATGTTATGATGGTATAGCCCCCCAGAAAGCTGAAAAAGAGCAAAGCCATCGGAATACCGAGTTTATAAGCCAATGAGATATAGCCATTATGAATATAGGAAGCATATTCGTGATTCTTTATGACTAAATCATAATGCAATTTGTCCTTTCCAATGCCATTGCCGCCCAGCGGATATTGTTTGATAAGTTCCCAAGCGACTTCATTTTCATTGACGCGTGTCAGATATGAATAATCATTTAACTTCCCTACGGAAGATAATCGCTTATCAATAATCTTCTTTACAATACCCACATTTTTCCCACCAAACAGCATAACGCCGCCAATAGTACTGATAATAATCGTAATCAGGGCTGTTGTGAAAAACAAGCGATTGTTCCGTGGAGCAAATACCATACTGAATAAAGCCGATACAATAACGATGACCCATGATGTTCGTGCCATGCTTGTCAATGAAGCAACAACGGTAATCAATACAAATA
>JAYRWZ010000129.1:0-13551 GCA_041917875.1 Chloroflexota bacterium
AATAATGCGGTAATGGCATACAGCACATATCGCAGTGCCGGAAATGACTCATATAATGTTTTTTCTCTGTATTGTGCCATGAAATAATAGGAGAGTGAGATACTTTAACGAATTCGACGACGTTCACGCAAACGAGCTTCAATTTCACGCTCTAAGTTCAAACGTTCGGGGTTGGGGATAACTTTGGCAACATAGACTTGCTCGAGAGTCGAAAAATTGGCGGATGGTGTGACAAGTATGCGCCGAAACAATGATGTTGGTTCATCAATAGTTTTCGACACCCATCCGATGCGGATATTATTCGGATAGCGATTACTGTATTCACTTGTTACCACTTCGTCGCCAACCTTCACATCATAAGATTTGGGAATATTTTTCATCACAAGATCTTGTTCGCCCTCCCAAGTGACAATGCCGTCAATCCTTGAGCGCAAAATCTTGGCTGCTATGCGGCTGTCGCGATTAATCAATAATTGCGCAATCGAAAAACCGGAGCTTGTCCCAATAATCGTACCTATCAGACCGGCATCGGTAATCACGGGCATCCCTTCCTTAATGGAATCTGCCGCGCCTTTGTTTATAGTAACAAAATTTCGTACTTCTGTTGTTGTTTTACCCACAATATCGGCGCTGATAACCTGATAAGGGCTTTGTTTCTTAAACTCAAGCATTTTACGGAGAGTAGCATTTTCAATCAATGCTTGGCGGATACTTGCTCTTTCTTCGGAAAGCTGAAGATTAAGTTCTCGTAAAGCAGCGTTCTCGCTTTTCATCGAGACGGGATTGGGAATCCATGCAAATGCACTTTGCATCCATCCTATGCCACCAACAATCACAGCACGGAATCCGCCAAGTTGCCCTGTGTGAGTCCAACTCATCAGAGAAAAACAAATAACTATCAGCGCGCACAAAGAGACAATTTCCTTGAAACGCACAACCAGCTCAATCAGACGATACATAAACGATAAACGATGACTATGAAATCATGAATCTGCTGCATTGTGTTCATGATAAAGTACAAAAATACGGCTTCAATCATAACCATCCATGTATCGTTGATTGTCCAATGCAATAAAGAACACATATAATCCCTTGATGTATGAAACTTTATCCGATGTGTGAGCGTAGCAGTTCATAAAACATTCACACTTTATTTTTCCGGAGGTTACTATGAAAAAAATGCAACGTTCTGCTACGGACAAAAAATTAGGCGGCGTTTGCGCCGGCATAGCCGCTTATCTCGGCATTGATATCACCATTGTAAGAGTCGCTTTTGTTATAGGAACATTTGCATGGGGCGCAACTCTTTTGTTATACGTAATTCTATGGATGGTGATGCCGGAAGAAAACACATATTATTCATCGTATAATTCTTTCTATGGTATGCCCAACAGTGCCAATGAAGCCGCTAACCAAACACCGAATACAGACACCATGCCCGATTTCCAACAGAAATCATACTCGTTCACTGTTCCGGTCGGTATCATCATGATTATTTTCGGCGCAATTATGTTAGCGGCGAACTTTATTCCCTCTATTGACTTTTCAGATCTGTTTCCCATAGTATTTGTGGCAATAGGCATTATTCTTATAATGAATGGTTTGCAAAACAATAATAAACATAAAAATCAAGTCGGAGGTGAATTATGAAAACAGGTACATTGTTTTGGGGTGGCTTTTTATTAAGTTCAGGTTGTGTATTATTGCTCGGAAATTATAATCTTGTTGATTTTGGCAATTTTGAATGGTTTAAAATCACGCCTGTCGCTTTAATTCTTATCGGAATTGCAGTGCTGTTTCCCAAAGACAGTGTGAAAGCTGTCATAGCAACACTATCCGGTATTTTTTTGGGAACAACACTTTTTGCAGGTATTCAAAGCAGCACTGAGTCATGCACTTGGAAAATTAACAATAATAAAAGTCATTCGCATCATTCGACAAAAATAATGAATTATGCTATACAAGATGATACGACACAATCAGCAGAGGCAACAATCAGTATGGGAGCAGGAGAATTAATACTCAAAGCCGGAGATGAACATCTGTTTTCTGCTACCGTAGAATCCAATATCAGCAATTTTGCACTTACCGATACGACGATTAATGGTAAACGCACGCTATGGTTTGAACCAAAAGAAAAAAATATTTCTTTATCGGGGTTGCATGATAATCACAATGAAGCTGATATTCAATTATCTGAATCTGTATCATGGAAATTAAATGTTGATATTGGCGCAGCCGATGCCAATATTGACTTAGCACAAATAAAAGTAGAATCGTTAGATATTAGTGCCGGTGTTGCTGATGTAGATGTCACACTTGGTGAACTTCAGGACAATATAAACGTAGCATATAATGGCGGTGCATCATCAGTACGCTTGCGAATTCCTAAAAATCTTGGCTGTGAAATTAAGATTCAACAAGCATTATCAAGTACAAACTTTGACAATTTTACGGAAATATCTGACGGTGTCTATAGAAGTGAAAATTATGGCAATGCAACAAAAAAAGCATTGGTTACTTTTGATGTCGGGGTGTCGGATGTGGAAATTGTGCGCTATTAATAATAAGAGTGTGATGTAACAATTATTTTTTTATACCATGAGAGCTTTGTACTTTACTCCATTGTTGTTTCAGTGTCAGTTGTTTGAACAAAAGCATTACGTACGGAAAATGTAAATAACTCATTGACTTGTTCCAAAGATTTCCCTTCCACATACACAAAAAATCCATTGTTGCGGTTGCGGTGCATCCATGAGGTAATGATTTGAATTTCGTCAATTTCTTGGGGTGTTAATTCTTCGATATCATCAGGATTTTCGAAATACCATTGAGCGAAACGGTTAGTCAAATGACGGAGCGGACTTTTTCTGCCTATAATTTGTTGATGAGCAAGTCGCCCTCGCCTAATGGCAAAAATTTCTAAAGTCTTTTCACGTTCCGAGACCGGCAAAATAATAATCACATTATTGGCATTGACCGAAGTGGACACTTGTTCTTTGCGCAGAAATAGTCTTTGTAACTCTGTGATACGATTGCGCAATACAATAGCTGTTTCAAAATCCAATTGCTCTGCCGCTTTATTCATTTCAGCAGTCAGTTTATCAATCACACCATCGGAGAAGCCTCCGAGGAATGTGCGCACACGTTGCACTTCTTTCTGATAATCTTCATGCGATTGCAATCCGGCACAGGGCGCGTGGCAGCGTTTGATATGATAATAAAAACATGGGGAAAAATCGGCAGAGGGTTGCAATTCATCACGACAAAGCCGCAAAGTAAAATCTTGCTGAATAGTATCGGCAATTTCTCTTGTCATGGTACGATTGCGAAAAGGTCCATAGTACTCCGCACCATCATCATTAATGGATGAGCTCCACTCCAATCGCGGAAATTCATCATTGACACTAAGTCGCAAAAAAGGAAAGCGACGCAAAGTCTTGCTTGCCGTATTGAATGGCGGTTTCAGCCGTTTTATCTCTTTCGACTCCAGCAACAAAGCCGAAAGTTCGGTTGCCGTACATTCCCATTCGATGCTATGCACTAATGTTACCATTTTAGCGATTTTCTCGGTATGCTGCGCACCGGGTTGGAAATAACTCCTCACCCTGTCGCGCAATGATTTTGCTTTGCCCACATAGAGAATGTCTCCTTTGGCATCAATCATTTTATAAATACCGGGTTCCTCGGGTAGCTGCTCCAAATAGACCGCAACTCTTTTCACAAAAGCCGGTGTCGAAGTGCGGACATTTGCCAACTGTTTGTTTTGAAATTGCAGTAGCTCTTCGACGGTTTCTATTTCGAAATCCTCACTGAGTTGGCGTAAAAACTCCAGAGTAAATAATGCCGTGGCTTCAGCATCGCCCTCTGCGCGATGACGGTTTTGAACAGTAATATCAAAATATTTGGCAACATCACCCACATTCTTTTTGACTTTTGAAGGTAATAATCTGCGTGCTAACTTATAGGAACATAACAATGGTACTGTGGGAATCGTTATGCCGTTACTTTTGAATGATTCGATAACAAATTGCCAATCGAATTGCACATGATGTGCCACAAAAATAGCATTGGGTAAAGTAAGCAAATCACGAACTCTCGGCATAACTTCATGAGCTTCCGGGGCATTGTACACCATCGCATTGTCTATGCCTGTCATCTTGGCGATAAATGGCGGAATAAATTGATGCGGATTGACTAATGAAGAAAAACGCTCGATGATTTCCCCGCCGCTGACAACAATACATGCAATTTCCATGATGCGATTTTTTTTCGCATCCGCGCCGGTGGTCTCCACATCAACCACCACAAAAGGTATATCCCAAAGTGAGTTCATTATTTGCTGCATCCGTGAATGGGGAGCGAACATACGAAAAAGTTTTTTTAATAGGACAAGAAATAATCACCGAAAGTGAAACTATGGAAACTCATAAGGAAACTCCGGCTTTAGATTTTTTTTTACTCATTCATTGAATTTTAGAGATTTATGTGAGTAAACGCACAGGAAACTGACCACTCAACAATGCTTAGACATGAAACAGATTTTGCGGTTTGTTGTTGATGAAGCGTGATAAGCTTGAGGATATTGCTCTCCGTATGATTTGGCAGAGTGCTGAAACAATGAATACTATGCTACGTCCTCAGTGCCCGTAGTTTTGAACTCATCTTGTATAAAAATTTTAGGACTCTATGAAGGTATTGACAAAGTATGCCATAATCACCATACTGTGTTTACTTAATGTGAATGCGATAATGGCAAAAGAAACCCCACCGATAGCAGCCATCGCCGATGCAGAAACAGCAACATTGAGCGGTTATGTAAAAGATGCCAAATCAAAAGAAACCCTCGTAGGTGCGGCAGTAACCGTCAAAGGTAAAAAAATAGGTGCTTACACAAATAAAAATGGTTTTTTTACCTTAAAAAATATTCCCGCCGGTAAAAACACTATCATAGTTTCCTATGTGGGATATCGCAAATATGAAAAAACCTTAGATTTTGCGGAAAAAGAATCGAAACAACTTACTTTAGAATTAAATGTGTTGGAAGGCGAAACGCAAGAAGTGGTTGTAGAAGCCGATCGCGCAGCGGAATTACGTGAAATTTCTGTCAGCAAAGTCAATATTCCCGTTCAACAACTGCAACAATTGCGCGTTGGCGGTGAAGCGGATATATTTCGTGCACTGCAATTTTTGCCCGGTGTGCTTACTTCTTCGCAAATTTCCAGCGGTTTGTTTATTCGCGGTGGCTCGCCCGACCAAAACTTGGTATTATTAGATGGTTCTACTGTCTATAATCCTTCCCATTTGTTTGGATTTATTTCTGCATTTAATCCCGATGCCATCAAGGATGTGGAATTAATCAAAGGCGGTTATCCTGCGGAATTCGGCGGACGTTTGTCGGCGGTGCTCAATTTAACACAAAAAGACGGTAATCGCGAAAAAGTGGAGGGCGTGGCATCTATTGGTCTTATTTCTTCACGCGGTTCATTGCAGGGTCCCACTCCTTGGGATGGAGGTTCATTCTTCTTGGGCGCACGCCGCACATATCTTGACTTAATTACAAGTGCATTACCCGAAGACCCGCAAAACCCTATTCCCGACTTTAATTTTTATGATTTAAATGCCAAAATTTCACAAGATCTCGGATCCAATGACCGATTATTTTTAGCCGGATTTTACAGCGCTGACAATTTAGGATTGGGAGGTGCCGGTATAGAATTTAATCTTGGTATCTCTAACAGAGCCGGATCATTGCGTTGGACACATATATTCAGTGATGACTTGTTCTCAACATTTAATCTGAGCGCAAGTCGCTATGGCAATAATTTTGACGGCAATAATTCTGGATTTACTTTTGAAATAAAGAACAGTATTGTTGATTATACGGCAAAATATGACTTGGAATGGCTTGCAACTAATGAATTAACCATTAAAGGCGGTATAGAGCAAACATGGTATAATTTCTCCTATTTTCAACGCTTCGGTGCGGAAGATTCTATACCCCAACAAGGAACAAATAGTGCAGGTTCGGTTAATTTCACAGTGCCTGATTTTGTAACATCAGTTTTTGCACAAGCAAATTATCGTATCACAGACGATTTATCATTCCAAGCGGGTTTACGCTTTAATTATTGGGATTCATCATCGGTGAAAGTATTTGATCCGCGGCTTGCAATGCGTTATCAAGTGAATGAAGATATTGCAGTCAAAGGTTCTGTGGGTATTTTCCATCAATATTTGCGTCTTGCTTCTCAACCTGATTTCACGTTTTTTGATACATGGTTGCCCACAGACCGTTCCGTTCCCGCAAGCCGTGCAGACCATTATATACTAAGTGTGGAAACCCAGCCCTATGATGGCTATCAGTTAAATTTTGACACCTATTACAAACGTTTATATAATTTGAGCGAATTAAATCAAACAGCCACATCCGCCAATCGTGTTGCAGATGTTTTTTTTAATGGTGACGGATGGGCTTATGGATTTGAAGTGTTTCTCCAGAAAAAAATAGGCGATTTTACGGGCTGGGCAGGATATGCTTTCGGTTTTGTCGAAGGAAAATTCGACAGCGTCAATCAAGGACGCATTTTCCGACCCAAATTTGATCGTCGTCATGACTTTAAGGTCGTTGGTCTGTATAAATTAAATGATCATTGGGAATTTGGCGCGACATTTACATTTCAAAGCGGCCAATCTTATACGGCCGCAACTTCTCGCATAGGTAGTTTTCAGCCCGGAGACCCTATTCCTTCTCCTTATATAGTGCCCGGTGATCGTTATGGTTTACGCTTACCCAATTCCCATCAGTTAAATTTTAATGTGAATTATTTAACCACATTATTCAGCTTACCGGCTCGGCTGATGATTGATATTTACAATGTATATTCGCGTCGTGATGTATGGTTCCGTTTATATCGTACCAATACAGATGTGACCACCGTTGAAGATATCCGCCTTTTACCTATTATTCCCACCGTTGCTCTTGAAGTAAAATTTTAAGTGAGATTTATATGAAAAGAAACATACACTCCCTGAAATACAGTTGCGTACTTGGTGTTTTAATACTTATGACGGCACTCAATGGATGTGAAGATCCCATACCGGCAGATAATTATATACCTCGTCCATTTGTTGAGTCATTTCTTATAGTGGATGAACGTATTGAAGGAATATTACTTTCTTATTCGCAGCCCATTGATAAAGTTTTTAATTATAAAGAATCCGTGATTAAGAATGCCGGTGTGACAATATCCACAGCGACGGACAGATTGCAAATGGCTTTTCGCGACACTCCGCGTGGCGGAGAGTATTACTGTATTGACACAAGTGTGCGTGTAAAACCGAATACGCAGTATTTTCTTGAAGTCCGCTTGCAAGACGGTACACTTTTAACTGCGTCAACAACCACGCCGGGGAGAATCCGCTACACGCAGCCACCGCGTCCGGTGCTTCATTTCCCGGCGGACACCAATAATTTAAACGCTCCGCAGGATGACTCATTAATGCTTAAATGGACAGCAGAGCCAAACACAAAAGAATATTTAATACGTATCACATGTCTGGATACATTGGAATATGGTAAATACCTTGTGCCGGCAACAAACGAAAAAAATTATCGCCGTACACGTTTTTTTGATAGCGAATTTGATCCTCGTCGCAATAATCCGACAGATTATGGATTTATCACAACAACTAATGTTCCCACAGTATGGAATGCCTTTAAATGGTTCGGTCCCCATGAAATTGTTGTTTATGCGGCTGATAGAAATTTTGTGGAATGGTTCAAACTCTCGTTTACAGGCAATACCTTTGATTTTTTGAAATCAAATATCAAAGGAAACGGTATAGGAGTTTTCGGTTCTGCATCGCAGGCATATTCCAAAATAATACTTATGAAATATCCACGAAAATAATGTTTACTACATAGACGTTATGTAAACAAAATTCACCATCGGAGTACACAAAAATGATGTGTCGTAAAGTACATGCGCATATTGCCATGATAGCTGTCATTGTAGGGGCAATGGCATGGAGCGGTTGCGAAGATCCTATTCCAACGGATTTATATATTGAACAAACACTTATCGAAGCCTTGCTTACCGTGAACCAACCCGTAGAAGGGATACTTATCTCGCGTTCCACACCCATAGCCGATACTTTCAGATTTGAGGACTCCTTTGTTCGTGATGCTCAGGTGATGATATATTCAGATAATGATACCATGCAGTTGGTCTATCGTAAGGGGCGCTTTTCAAGCGAATATTATTGCCCTGATACAACAAAAAAAGTGCAGCCCTTAACACGCTATAATTTGCGTGTACAAATGCAAGACGGGCGAGTCTTTACTTCGGCTATGACCACACCTTCGCCATTTGTATGGAAGCAAAAGTTGCCGTCTGTTTTACAATTCCCTCAAGATACCAATAACTTACAAAGACCTGATTTTAATGTACTTACATCATGGACGCCACCCCCTAATCAGAATGATTTTGTGTTGCGGTTACGTTGTCTCGACACATTAGGGTATGGTAAATATTTAACTCCGCCGACAGAGGAAAAGAATCGTCGTGTCTATCGGTTTTTTGAAAACACACGCAATGCTCGTTATCGCAATACGGCGCAATACATATTTTTGGGTAATGCGACGGCATCGCCTGTGGCATGGCTTGCTTTCAAATGGTATGGTAAACAAGAAGTAAGCGTACTTGCACCGGAAAGTAATTATATTCGTTGGTTCAAACAACGTTTCGGTGGTAATACCTTCAATCCTTTACTTACCAATATAGAAGGTGGAGCCATCGGTGCATTCGGTGCAGCCGCCGAAATTAATCATGAGGTTTTTATACTCAAAAATCAACGCTAAAAACACTATACCAACAATAAATGCTTCTGAAGTCGTATAGGTTTGAAATCCTTACACATCAAAAGAATCAATGATGAAAGTCTTTACATTCACTGAAATCATGGTATAAATTTCATGGAAGCATCAGAGCAAAATGAAGAAGAAAAAATAGAGTATCGCCCCATACGCGAATGGCGTGCTGATGAAAGACCGCGTGAGCGTTTATTATTACATGGTGCCGCCTCATTGCGGGACAGCGAATTACTCGCTATTTTAATCGGAAAAGGAACAAAAGGGCATTCGGCACTTGATGTTGCCAATGATTTGCTGAACAAATACGGCACATTGACAGAAGTGTCATCGCGCAATGTCACGGAATTAGCCAAAATTAAGGGTATGGGGCAAGTCAAAGCAATCACATTGTCGGCTGCCTTTGAATTAGTACGACGCGTGCAATCCGCTCCTTTTTCTTCCAAACATCAAGTACGCTCCCCCGAAGACATCGCCCGTTATTTTATTCCGCGGATGCGCGGTGCTCGCAAAGAAGAATTTCATGTGGTGATGTTGTCCACAGCAAATAGAATACTCAAATCCGAACGTATCAGCGAAGGTTCACTTTCGGCAAGTATCGTCCACCCCAGAGAAGTATTCCGCCCAGCAATTATAGAAAGTGCTGCGGCATTAGTTCTCATCCATAATCATCCGTCGGGTAATACCGAACCTTCCAATGAAGATATAGCCATAACACGACAACTCAAAGAAGCCGGTAAAATTTTCGATATAAAAATTCTTGATCATCTTATCATTGCAGGCGAAACATATACCAGTTTAATGGACCGAGGTTTAATGTAATGACACAATGGGCGCAGAATGAAAAAGTGCTATGTATTTGTGCCCAAAGTTTTTTCAGGAGAAATCACACCATTATGCGGCATCGTGAAAGTTATGTGCAAGTATAGCGGACTATATACCGGTAAAAAAAATGGCAATACCTAAGGACAAAGAAGAATTAATCAAAGCAATCGCTGACAACTATAAAAAGTTGATGGCAGAGTTAGCAACAGTTCCAAGAGAACTAACAACAAATAAAGAATTGGACGGACACTCAAAAGATACATTTATGAGTATCAATAACCTCCTTGCATATCTTGTTGGGTGGGGACAATTAGTCTTGAAATGGAACGAAAAAAAAAGCAAAGGACTTGATGTTGACTTTCCTGAAACAGGTTTCAAATGGAGCGAACTGGGACTACTTGCCCAAAAATTTTATAAGGATTACGAAAAAGAAGACTTCAAAACACTTAATGAGAATCTTGATAAGACAATAAGTGAAATACTAAAATTAATTGAAGGTAAAACGAACGAAGAGCTCTATGAAATAGCTTGGTATGACAAGTGGACTTTAGGAAAAATGATACAACTAAACACTTCTTCGCCATTCAAAAATGCAAAGGATAGAATTAGAAAATGGAAAAAAATTAAACAACTGAAATGATAAGAATACAGTATCTATTCAAAAGTGACGGGTGATAGTGCTTAATTTAAGCATCATTCTTGTGGATTAAAGCGAAGTCCTTCGAGTTGACAATCAGCGGAGTTCAAGAGTAGAAAAAAAACGTTAGTGGCAAGTTTCAATGACGACGGTAATGACAGATGAAAACAATGCAAGACATATTATTTGACTTTATGTCAAAATATATTACTCTGACCGAAGAAGAGAAGAATACACTTATTTCTTTGGATATATTTCGCTCGGTAAAAAAAGGAACAGTCTTACTCAATGAAGGACAAAAATCACAAGATACCTACTTTGTTCTCAAAGGATGTTTACGGAAATATTATATCATAGACGGTGAAGAAAAAACTACTGCGTTTTACACAGAAATGGAAGGTCTGACACCGCATTGCGTCACAAGCAAAATGCCGTCCGAATATTATGTGCATTGTGTCGAAGACTCTATACTTATCGTTGCTGATTCCTCTATGGGTGCAGAAGTAAACAGTCAATTTCCGAAGTTTGACACAATGTGTAGAATGTTGTCGGAAGAATTATTGGCTAAACAACAAATAGATTTTGATGAATTTAAGACTTCCTCACCGGAACAACGATACCTGACCTTATTACAAAAAAGACCTGATCTTATTCAGCGTGTTCCCCAACATCAATTAGCGAGCTATCTTGGTGTCAAACCTCAATCATTAAGCAGATTGAGAGCAAGAATAGTAGGAAAAAAGAGGTAAATGCATTTCTTAACATAAGTGAACGAGTTACCGCATTACAATAATCTAATTTTGCAGTCTCGTTTAACATTCAAAGGAAAGAAATGCACAAGACAATTGTATGTATTGCTTTTGTCATGATGATGACAAGTACGCTCCAACTCAAAGCTCAATACGATGAAGCAGACAGCACATATAAACAGTGGTTCATTGGGAGTACCCTTTATCTTTTGGGAAATTTTGTTGAAAAGCGCAATCCTGAGTATATCCAAGTAAATTTTGGATATAGGATAACACCTAAGGATATTGTTCATTTCCGATTTAAAAGATCAGTGTACGATTGGCCCTTAGGTACGCCGTGGGAAAAAATATTTGATGCAACAGAAGATATCTATCCCGGACATGCACGCATACTTGCCCCGACAGTAGGGTATCAGCGGTTTTGGTGGGAAGGAGTTTATACATCTGTGTATGCTTTGAATGCTTTTGAAAAATATATGGATGAGAATAATAAAACGATTGGAAACGGATATACATTATATCTCGACTTCTATGTGGGCTATCACTTTACGTTTTTTAATAACCGTTTCTTTTTTGAACCCGCTATTGGAATTAGTTATTGGCCCCTACGAACTAATGTTCCGGAATCCTTTAAAACAGTAGAAAATAAATGGCCTCATTACTTTATACAACCCGGACTTGATTTTGGATTTAATTTTTAACATTGGTTTCGGTGAAATAAAATATCGTACAAAACACAAAGCTCTATTAGAGCCATATACCGAAACAATCTCCAGCAAATACTTCCACAATACAAAAAAAAACATGCTATACTGTTGTCAATGTCAATCCGTACGTTGATAAAGAGCAAGAATAATAAAAAAAAGAGGTAAATGCATTTCTTAACTTAAGTGAATGAATAATTGTATTGCGCTAATGTAATTTTGCAGTCTCGTTCAACATTCAAAGGAAAGAAATGCACAAGACAATTGTATGTATTGCTTTTGTCATGATGATGACAAGTACGCTCCAACTCAAAGCTCAATACGATGAAGCAGACAGCACATATAAACAGTGGTTCATTGGGACTTCATTATTTGTTCTGTTTGGTAATCTATTAGAAGAAGAAAATCCGCCTCACTTTGCCCAACTTGATATAGGGTATAGGATTACGGGAAAAGATATCGTGAGAGTTTCGCCAAAAACATGGAAATATGCTTGGCCCAATGGCATTCATCCATTTTTAAACGATGCGTACAAGAAGCCGGAGGAAAGATTTCCCGGCTATATTCGTGAGTATGGCATTACATTTTCTTATCAACGATTTATATGGGAAGGTGTGTATGCTCAACTTGATGTCATGCCTACTTTGCAAAATTTTGTGCATGATAATGGTAAAAAAATAGATGATGGCTTTCAGATTTTTAATTCTTATCGTATTGGTTATCATATCAAACTTTTTAATGATAAATTTTTCTTTCAGCCATCAATATGTGTTACTCACCGTGCCTATCACACACAATTGCCTGATGGATTTAGACAACTTGATGATAAATGGTCTAAATTTATCTTTCCCGAACCGGGACTTAATATCGGATTTAATTTTTAATTATGACTGCACAGACGAAATTGGATGATAACAAAGTGAATGTAAAAATAAAGATTGCATCACTGTGGACAAGTGTAATGTTTATCATTATCTATCTTGATTACTTCCACTTATATATGTCACACACGATAGAAGACATCATGAAAGGTAGGGTATTTATATTTGATATTACGCAAGGGTTTCTTTTGGCAGCACTTGCCATGGTGGCTACTCCGGCATTGATGATTTTCCTTTCTATTAGCCCTGTCGGCTACAGTAAATCGCCGGTCTAATATCATTGTTGCAGCTATTAATATTCCACTAATATTGTTTAATCTGGCAGGTGAAGCTTGGCTTCACATGGTGATGGGCGCAGTGATACAAGTCATTCTGCTCAGTCTTATTATCTATTATGCATGGAAATGGCCTCATGCTGAATAATGTGAAACAAAGAACAAAGAACTTTGTTGTTACATAAAATATTGCTTATTACCGGAACAGTGCGACCGGTATAATTATGTAAGGAGAAAATACCATGAAAAATAGTATCGAACATACAGTAGCTTTTTTTTCAAAGAAACCAAGAACACTTTTTCTACTTGACGGTTTAGGTGCTGCCTTAACATCGTTTTCCTTATTTTTTGTTGTAGGTCATTATGAGCAATATTTTGGTATGCCGATTCATGTTTTGACATACTTATCTGTACTCGGTTTGGTCTATTGCCTATATTCAATGTCTTGTTCATTTTTACTTACAAGTTATTGGACACCCTATTTACGAATCATTGGTATAAGCAATCTTTTGTACTGTATGGTGACAATGACATTGCTGTATGCTTATTATCATGTTTTAACCCCAATGGGGCTGGCATATTTTAGTGGCGAAATTCTTATTATTGTA